>CAZOBT010000013.1:17223-18797 GCA_964578025.1 uncultured Rhodocyclaceae bacterium
CACAGATTTCCGCCAGTATTCGCGCCTGTTGTTGATTCAGGTGCAACCCTCGCCCCAGCCTGGTGCAGTGCAACATCTTGAATTCATGCACTTACCGGGGTATATTCGAGGGTCGTCCCCAGTAAAAAAAGCAGGAACGTTCCTGCTTTTTTTACTTATGTTTATGCCTATGGCGTGATCGCCATACCTTTAACAAGGAACCGAGAGTGATGGAACCGGCAGTACCTGAACGGCAAGGTCTATACGACCCTGCCAATGAGCACGACGCCTGCGGCGTGGGTTTTGTTGCCCACATCAAGGGCCAAAAGAGCCATAGCATCGTCGAGCAGGGTTTGTTGATCCTGAAAAATCTCGACCACCGGGGCGCTGTTGGCGCTGACCCGTTACAGGGTGACGGTGCCGGGATTTTGATTCAGATCCCTGATCAGTTTTACCGCGAAGAAATGGCAAAGCAGGGCGTGGCCTTGCCCCCTGCTGGCGAATATGGGGTTGGGATGGTTTTCCTGCCCCGCGAAGCCGCTTCTCGCCAAGCTTGCATTGAAGAAATTGAGCGTTCTATCGCCGCCGAAGGCCAGGTTGTTTTGGGCTGGCGCGATGTGCCTACCAATTCCGATATGCCAATGTCGCCAACGGTACGTGCAAAAGAGCCAGTGATCCGCCAAGTCTTTGTTGGTCGTGGCCCTGATGTTTTCGTTACCGATGCGTTAGAACGTAAGTTGTATATCATTCGTCGTCGTTCCGCGAATGCCATCAAATCCTTGAAGTTGAAGCATGGGCAAGAATTCTACGTCCCATCCTTCTCTGCACGCACGGTGAACTACAAGGGCTTATTGTTGGCAGATCAAGTCGGGATTTACTACGACGATTTACAAGACAAGCGTGTTGTGTCGGCCTTGGCCTTAGTGCACCAACGCTTCTCTACCAATACCTTCCCCACATGGGACTTGGCACACCCCTTCCGCATGATTGCGCATAACGGTGAAATCAATACCGTGCGCGGTAACGTTAACTGGTTTAAGGCGCGTGAAAATGCCATTTCCTCACCAATTCTCGGTGACGATCTGAAGAAGGTTTGGCCTTTACATTACCCCGGTCAATCTGACTCTGCAGCATTTGACAATGCTTTAGAGCTGTTAGTCATGGGCGGTTATTCCTTGACCCACGCCATGATGATGTTGATCCCCGAAGCGTGGGAAAAACACGCCCTCATGGACGAAAAGCGTCGCGCTTTCTATGAATACCATGCCGCGATGATGGAACCTTGGGATGGCCCAGCCGCTGTCGCGTTTACCGATGGTCGTCAGATTGGGGCAACCTTAGACCGTAACGGCTTGCGTCCTGCCCGTTACTTGGTCACTGACGATGATATGGTTGTCATGGCCTCTGAATCTGGCGTATTGCCGATTCCTGAAAAGAAAATCATCAAAAAATGGCGTTTGCAGCCTGGTAAGATGTTCCTGATTGATATGGAACAAGGCCGTATCATTGATGATAAGGAGTTAAAAGAATCCTTAGCCAATGCCAAGCCCTACCGTGAGTGGATTGAAAAAATCCGCATCAAGTTAGACGAAGTG
>CAZOBT010000014.1:0-18352 GCA_964578025.1 uncultured Rhodocyclaceae bacterium
ATCGGAATCATGCCATCCACTGCCACGGTTAATTCAGCCTCCCAGCCCGTCGCCACCCGTTGCACCCGTTCTTGTAAACGCGTGGCACACGCCAATAACTCCCGCCCTTCCAACAACAACGCCTCGCCCGCCGTGGTCAGATGTACCTTGCGCCCATCGCGCACAAACAAGGCCACGCCAAGGCTTTCCTCCAACCGCGCCACGGCATGAGAAATCGCCGACGGCACACGATGCAAAGCCACCGCCGCCGCCGCAAACGACCCACGCTGCGCAATCGCATCCACCATTTGGATGGCTTCAAGGCTAAGTTTAATCATGAATTTTTTTCACTACATCATCCAAAAATAATCGCTTTTTCTTGCTTTCAACAAAGCATACCATCCTTCCAACACATGAAAAAAATTCATGTACCAAATAATACGATGAAGGAGAGCGTGATGATTGCGATTCGTCCAGCGGCGGCGCGAGGGTATGCGGATCATGGCTGGTTAGTGGCGCGGCATAGTTTCTCGTTTGCTGATTATTACGACCCGGCAGAAATGGGCTGGGGCGTGTTGCGGGTGATTAACGAAGATCAGGTTGCCCCGGCGCAAGGCTTTCCGATGCACGGACACCGCGATATGGAAATCGTGACGTGGTTGCTCGCGGGGGAATTGGCGCATAAAGACAGCTTGGGCAATGGTGGCACGCTCGTTCCCGGCGAGGTGCAGGTGATGTCGGCGGGGCGCGGGATTTTGCATAGCGAATTTAACGCCTCCTCCAGCCGTACCTGCCACTTGCTGCAAATCTGGATTGAACCGGCGCAGCGCGGTGGGCAAAGCCGTTATGCGCAACAAGCCATTGCCGCCGAACGCTGGCAGCACGGTTTTGTCCCGATTGCTTCCGGTGACGGGCGCGAGGGGAGTTTGACCATTGGGCAAGATGCCGTCGTCTCTGTCGCCCGTTTAGCCGCCGGACAAACCTTGGCCTTACCTGCGGTTGCTGGACGCAAAGGCTATCTACAAATTGCCCGTGGTACGCTGACTTTGCAGGCGGAGAAGCCAAAGGAAGATTCAGACCAAATGGAAAATTTCAGCAATTATACCGTCCAACAAGGTGATGGCGTAAAAATTGCCGATGAGACCAAACTCAGTATGACGGCGCAAGAAGCCAGTGAAGTCGTGTTTTTTGATTTACCGTTTTAATTTACTTAACACTTTTAATACTTTTAGTACTTAACGTTTTACCCTAAGGAGAAACCCCATGAAAAAAATTGCCATCGTTTATCACAGTGGTTTTGGTCACACAGAGCGTCAAGCCGAGGCCGTTGCAGCAGGGGCGGCACAGGTTGCTGCGACCGAAGTCAAACTCTACCCGGTCGATAAGCTCGACGAGGCGCAATGGGCAGAGTTGGATGCTGCCGATGCCATGATTTTTGGCTCGCCCACCTACATGGGTAGTGTCACTGCCAAGTTCAAAGAGTTCATGGAAGCCAGCTCCAAGCGGTGGTATGGGCGCGTGTGGGTGGACAAACTGGCAGCTGGCTTTACCTGCTCTGCCAGTCAAAGCGGCGACAAATTACATGCCTTGCAAAACATGAATATCTTCGCCCTGCAACACGGCATGATCTGGGTCGGCATGAGTTTGTTGCCCGGCAATAACAACAGCCAAGGCTCGGTCGATGATCTCAACCGCTTAGGCTCTTTCACTGGCGCGATGGCGCAAGCCAATGCCGATCAAGGCGCGGACGGTATGCGCGAATCTGACCTCAAAACCGCCGAACATTTGGGCGAACGTGTGGCGACGCTTGCAGCGCGTTTTGCGTAGTTACCAGCACTAAGGCTGCTCCCTTTCGGTAAAATCTGGCCTTTTCGCTTTTTGCAGGGAGCAGCAAGATGGCTGGACATAGTAAATGGGCCAATATTCAACACCGTAAAGGTCGCCAAGACGAAAAACGTGGCGCGGTGTTTTCTAAGTTTGCCAAGGAAATCACCGTTGCCGCGAAAATGGGCGGCGGTGATATTACCTTTAACCCACGTTTGCGCATGGCGGTAGATAAAGCCAAAGCGCAAAACATGCCCAAAGACAAAATCGACAACGCCATCAAAAAAGGCACAGGCGAATTGGAGGGCGTGGATTACGTCGAAATTCGTTATGAAGGCTATGGCATTGGCGGCGCGGCAGTGATGGTTGATTGCCTGACCGACAACAAAACGCGCACCGTCGCCGAAGTGCGTCATGCGTTCTCGAAGCATGGCGGCAATATGGGCACCGATGGCTGCGTGGCCTTCCAGTTCAAACATTGCGGGCAAATGCTCTTCGCCCCTGGTGTTGACGAAGCGAGTTTGATGGATGCCGCAATTGAAGCCGGGGCAGAAGATGTCGTGACCAACGACGATGGCTCTATCGAAGTCATCACCCCCCCCGCCGATTTCCTCGCCGTCCAAGAAGCCCTCGCCGCCGCTGGCTTCAAGGCCGAATTTGGCGAAGTCACGATGAAGGCCGAAAACGAAACCGAAGTCACTGGTGACGATGCGATCAAAATGCAAAAACTCCTCGATGCCCTCGAAAACCTCGACGATGTACAACAGGTGTATACCTCGGTGGTGATTGGGGAATAGGGCAAGGCGGCAAGATTCTGCCCATGCAAGCACTCTACCCCCTCCTCTTCGTTCTGCTATGGAGCACGGGCTTTGTTGGGGCGCGTTATGGTTTGCCGTATGCCGAGCCTTTAAGCTTTTTGCTGGTGCGTTATGGGCTGGTGAT
The DNA here is from genome assembly GCA_964578025.1 of uncultured Rhodocyclaceae bacterium. Classification (GTDB taxonomy): domain Bacteria; phylum Pseudomonadota; class Gammaproteobacteria; order Burkholderiales; family Rhodocyclaceae; genus CAZOBT01. The sequence goes on from CAZOBT010000014.1 coordinate 2,746, forward strand.
TATTTTGATGTTGGGTTTGGCCTTAATCAGCCAAGCCCAATGGCCTCGTGCTAAATCGACCTATTTTCATCTTGGTCTATCGGGGATATTGCTCCATGCCGTGTATTTGGGTGGGGTGTTTGTGGCGATTAAGCAGGGCTTGCCCGCTGGGGTGACGGCCTTGGTCGTGGGTTTACAGCCCTTACTGACCGCCTTGGGCGCGGGTTATGTCTTGCATGAGAAAGTGCAACCGCGCCAATGGTTGGGGCTGTTGCTGGGTTTGCTTGGCGTGAGTTTGGTCATTTCCAGCAAATTTGCCGGTGTGCCAGACCTTGGGGCGATGTTGTGGCCTGCGCTGGTGGCCTTGTTGGCGATTACGGCGGGGACGCTGTACCAAAAACGCTTTTGCCCACACTTTGATTTGCGTACCGGGGCGGTGATCCAGTTCATCCCCTGCGCTGTGTTGAACGCGCTGGCGATTGCCTTGTTTGGTGAATTTCAGATTACGTGGACGGGCGAATTTATCGTTGCCCTTGGCTGGTTGGTGCTGGTGTTATCGGTGGGGGCGATTAGTCTGCTGCATATGTTGATCCGCCACGGTAGCGCGGTCAATGTCGCTAGCTTGTTCTACCTTGTCCCCGTGAGTACGGCGGTGATTGCAGCCTTAATGTTTGGTGAAACGCTGCACGGGGTAGCTTTATTCGGCATGGCTTGTGCCATTACTGGCGTGTATTTGGCACGGCAAAAAGCATAATGGCTAACAACACACGGATTTTGGGCATTGACCCCGGTTTGCGCGTCACGGGCTTTGGTGTGCTAGACCAAGATGGGCGAAATTTGCGTTATGTTGCCAGTGGCTGTATTCGCTCTAACAGTGCCGAAAGTTTGCCCGAACGCCTGAAAACCTTGGTGCAAGGCGTGCGCGAAGTTGTCGCCACTTACCAGCCGAATCAAGCCGTGGTCGAAATCGTCTTTGTGAACGTCAATCCGCAATCGACCTTAATGCTGGGACAAGCGCGGGGAGCGGCGATTAGTGCCTTGGTGTTAGCGGATTTACCCGTGGCTGAATATACCGCTTTGCAGGTTAAACAAGCCGTTGTTGGACATGGCAAAGCCGCCAAAGAACAGGTGCAAGCGATGGTGCAACGCCTATTAAACCTCTCCGCTAGCCCCTCCCCCGATGCCGCCGATGCCCTTGCCTGTGCCATCTGCCATGCCCACGGCGGACAAGGCTTAGGCGCGTTAGCGACGGCTGGTTATCGTGTCAAAAAAGGGCGGTTGATTGCGTAGCCTAGCCTTATTAGGCTGAAGGTTCTCGCCGTAATTTGACAAAGGCTTTCGGTTCCCAAGGGCGTAATGCCAGCAATAAGCCAACCCCGGTTTTTTCGTGCAGAGGTAGGCTTTTGCTGTCTTCATGCAATTGCGCAAAGCGGCGGGCGAGGATGGCGAGCTCTTCTTGCGCTTGGCGCAACTGGCTTGCCCCAAATCGCCCATGCCGAAAGGTAAATTCGGCTTGGGCGATATTAAAACCATCCTCTAAAAAATCCGGTAGCCCTTGTTCGCGGAAATAACGCAAGATTGGCCCATGTGGCAACCATGCAAAATCCCGCGCCACCGTGAGACGTAAGCGGTCGCCGGGTAAGACTTGCAGCAAGCCAACTTTTTCTAAGGCGAGAGCGTGGTGCAGGCATTCGGCTTTGTCTAAGGCGTATTGCTGGCTAATTTCTGCCAAGCTCCAATGATTGAGTACGCAGACAGCGACCAATAAACGGCGCGGATCACAGACCAATTCCTCTTCTTGAGCATAGCTCAAGGCTTGCGCCGGAGCAGGGACTCGTGCCGCTAATGTCACCAACTCTGCCAAGCTGTAGCCTAGTAATTTGGCAATTTGCTCAAGGCGTTGCAGGCTCAGTTGTTCGTCGCGGAACATGCGCTTAATGCTGGCTTCGGAGACTGCCAACGCCGCCGCCACGGCTTTATAGGTGAGGCCGTGTTGTTTAAATAAACGCTTAATCGTGAGCAGTAATTCTTGGCTTTCCAGCATCTGCTGCTCCTACAGTAAGGTCAGCAGATCAAGGTAACGCGCTTCATGGCCTTTCGGGGGAAAGAAAGCCGCGACACTTGTGCCCCAGCCGAGTTGCGTACTTGGCCATCCAATCGCTTCACCATGATCAAGCTCCCAATAGCGCACGGGTTCTCGTCCCGGATAGCGAGCGGAAGTCAATGTGACAACACCATCATTCGGGCCATCTAGCTCACCAATCGCTTGGGCAAGTTGAAACACGGCAGAGGCTTTTTCGGTGGCAGGGATGGTACAAACCACTTCCATATACGTGACCCAAGGGCAATCCACATCCTGTGGGGTAGGGCGTGTGCACAAGTCTTTTAATGCTCCGGCATCATTGCGTAAGGCGGCGCGTAGCCAAGTGGGGATGGCGCGGTTCAGTGGGTGAATTGAGCTAAGTACCGCATCAGCAACGGGCGAACCTAGGTGCGGTGTGGCAACAGTAATCAGCTTTTTGATGCGTTTCCCTACCGGATATTGCGCAATGACCCGCCGCGTATCTAAGCCGCCCATGCTATGTCCGATGACATAAATATCGCTATTGCCGGGAAAGGCTTGCTCGATTTGGGTCGCGAGCTGCTCACTGCGCAAGGCCAAGGCTCCCAACGGCGAAACACTTGGTGCGACGACTTTATGCCCCTTGCTTTCAAACAAGGCTTTGATGCCATTAAAGTAATTGACGGGCAGTAACGGCAGTTGCCCATACCCTAAAAAGCCATGTGCTAAGACGATATTTGCCATTGTTATCCCCTTCACTCAGGTAAAACGGTTTAACGTATTTAACGTACTTCATCCAAGGTAAACCAGGCCGCCCCAAAGCGATCAGAACATGCTTGTGCCACGGCAAGATCACGATTGCCATTGTAAGCATTGGCTTGGCACGCACCTTGTTTCAGGCTATTGCTCATACTAGCAATGCGGGTAATTGCCGCAAGGGCATTGCTGTTTGTTTGTACTTTTTGGAACGCCCCTGCGGGATTCACATACTCTCTGGGCAGGGCGTAGGCTGAAAAGTCACGCGGGTTTTGGGTAACGAGCACCAGTAAATGATCTCGTCCTTCTGGCCCCATGGCTTTGATCCGCCATTCCGGGTGCGGTAAGCTCAGGGTTTCCCCTGCATTGATTTGATTACGATTATCTAAGGCATTGGGATAGAGCAAATAGAAGCTATCGGGATGACTGCCGCGATAAAAGACATAAACATAACCCGCATATTGCGAGGTAATGTTGAAATTGAGTTCATCTTGCCCAATACGTAATTGAGTTTTGCTGGGCACGGCATTGACCTGCCAACGCTCATCACGTTGGTTATAGATGTCAGTTAATGCCGCTAAACTGGCATCCGTATTGGGGGTAGGGCTAGGTGGCACGGGTAAAGGCTGGACATTAAAACCGGGAATCAAGCCACTATTGCCGGTTAACACCACATGTTGGCGCATCGCCGGGTCTTGCTCTTGGTCGAGGCGTTGCTGCACACAATCTGCTAATTCGCGCATGGTGACTACGCCGCTACGGTCGGTATCGGGTACACCTTTTTGCACACAATAGGTGAAATTGGTCATCATCGCCCCACCATCATCACCATCCCATGCGACTTCGGTATTTTTAGCGGCAGCAATCACCACCAGATTCATATTGCTGTTATCAATTTCTAAGCCCCGCGTTTGGGTAAATTGCTTCAAATTGGTCGCTTGTGAGCATTGTTGCGCCTCATCGGCTTTGGCATAAAACTTGGCGCGTTTTTTGTTACCGTTCATGGTGCGATAACTTGCCGCCACGGAAGCCACGCCACCCGAATGGCAAGCATCTAACATCACAAACACTTTATCGGCCTTTCTGCCTAACGGTTTCAGTAGCTCGGCAAACTCCTCATTGCTCAATAGCTCCATGTTTTGCATGACTAGGCTTTCGCTACATTGTCCAGTATAGGGATTGAGCCGCCGCGCCCCATGCCCAGAGAAAAAGACATACAGCTTGTCGCCGGGCATGAGGCGTTGATTGAGTTCGCTAATTGCTTGTTTAACGCCGGGAATGGTGACGGCTTTCTCCGCAACGTGTTTGATGTTAGCGGGGGCAACGCCAAAGCGTTTTGCCAGTTGCTCGGCGGATTCCCGATCCTTAACTACGCCATCTAAGGGACTACGTTCATAGCCAGACACACTAATAATGAGGGCATGGCTAGTCGTTTCTGCCCAACCCGGCAAAGAAACACTACACAGCAAGGGGATGGCGATCGTGGCAATTGCATTGATTACACTTTTTTTGTGCCAAAACATAAGGACTCCTTGGCTAAACAGGGGAATTCACGGGATCGGGCTAGCGCGTAATTGCCAGCGGGAAGTCAGGAACGCCGCCGGGGGCTTGGGTGACGGGATGTTGTTGCCCATTCGTTAACACCTTAACGCGCTCTGACACATAGTAATCCAAGCTCTTATGGGTAATCCGCCCACTACCACTGTGGTCAGCCTTCCCGGATAAACCTTCGACAACCGCTTTCGTAAATGCGCCATTGCCCCACTCGGGTTTTTCGAGGGCGTATTCTCGCCCGGTAGCAGAAGAAAACACGACCACGCCATTTTCCGCGCTACTTAGCTCATTGATAATCCCCGTAATGTCGCCAAGAGCGCGACGGCCTGCGCCAAGGATATTGCCACTATGGCAAGTATCCACAAAAAAGACAGCTTTACCTGCCAAGCTACTTAGGGTCATTTTGATTTCGTTAAATACCACGCCCGTTCGTTTAATGCTGTCGATATTGAAATTGACGGGAGCAAAGTAATACGCACCATCCGGGGCGTTAATACCATGCCCGGCAAGGAACAACACTCCGACATCCCGTGCAGTCACTTGGCGTTGTAGCCATTCCAAACCATCCATAATTCCATCACGGCTGGCGGTCTTATCGGTTAATAAACGTACTTCAACATCGCGGTACAGTTTGCCTTTTTGTTGGGCGAAAACGTTGCTGACATCCTTGGCATCTTTCGCCGCTAGGTTTAAACGATAGTTCGGATTGTCATAATCGCTGACACCAATGGCTAAGACATAGAGCTTAGGGCGTGCCACATCGGGTTGATTGGGCATCAGGCTACCAACATAGCGATAACGTAAGGTGGCTGGGCTTGAAACCCCATGCCGATTTTCGGCAAAGACTTGAATCTCAACATCTTGGCGGGGCAGCGGAATGTCCAAGCTTTGCGCTGCCCCTGTCACTATCCCTGTTCCTGTCCCAGATGCTGTGTTCGCCACAATCCCAAGATCACGGCGGGTTTCCACCATTTGCCCATTGACCCGAACGCGCAGCGCGGTAATCGGCGCATCCGCCGCACTGCGGAGTTGTAAGCGGATGCTTAATTTATCACCGGGAAACGTGCCCTCATTGGGTGAAAGCAGCTCAATGCTGGGGGGCAAAATTTGCCCTAACTGAATCGTTTGTGTGCGTTTGCCGCGCTCCGTATCAGCGCGGGCAAGGGCTTGGCCTTCGTCAAGGGTTTCTAAGACTTGATCAATCACGTCCGGGCGATAAAACCGCTCACGAAAACGTGAGGCTGGGTAGAAATCTGCGGTTTCGCCCAAGCCGCGATTGACATGCCAACCAATCAGTTCTTCTGCGCCGGGGGCAGCATCATAATAGCCAGAGGGGGTCCATAACACCCAGCGCGGTGCTTCCGTATTGCTTTGGGCTTGTACATATAAGGAAAGCAGTAATTGCCCATCGCGGGCGCGATACCAGCGCAAAATGCCATCCGAAAACAGGGCGACAAAATAATTGCTATCTCCGGCAACTTTGTGGGCAAAGGGATTATCTTTGGTACGAATTTCCCAAATTTTGTTGCCTGCGGTGTCATAGCGCACATACCAATAGGTTGTGCCAAGAATAATCCCGCTACCGTTAGGCAAGACATCCACCAGTTTGCTCCCACCCGGATAGCTGGAGAGTTCCTTTAACTTGTTGCCATTAATGGTGGTATCCCAGCTCCCATTCCACGAGGCAACATTGATGCTGCTGGCATTGCTGGGGCTGGCGGCGTTTAAGGTTTGCGCGGCTTGATCTGCAAGGCTCAAACGGCGAGTCGGTAGATGAAAGGTATGGTCTTTCCCTTGCAAACGAAAGAGCAGGGTTTGTAATTTGGCATCAGCCCGCAAGGTTTTTTCGCTAATGATTGCCCGCGTAAAACGGCGGCGTTCATTACCCGTTGCATCGTTAAAGCGCACTAAATTGGCACTGACTTGCACTGGGGATGAGGGCGAGCGGTATTGCACATTGCTATCTTCAACCGGGCTTTGTCCGACATTAAGGCGATAGCCTTTACTGCCACAGACAAAATCATGAGCCAACCCTTGCCATGCAAAACTATCGCATTGACCAAGATAATGGCGTTCATTGCTGCTCGTACTGGCGATTAAGCGTCGCCATGTTTCTTGCTCACGATAATACAAAGCAAAATAGCGTTCATCGGGGCTAATGGCTAAGCGAAACGGAATGCTTAAGCCTTGCTTTACCAGCTCGTTAATTTCTTGCGTATCGGGGTTAATTTTGCGCACAAAGGCAATATTCTCGCTGTCACCATAGCCGTAAATATTGCTCATTGCATATAAATTGCCTGATTCCCCCCAGACAAAGATTTCTTTTGGGGCAGCATAGTTAGATACCAGTTTGTTAGGAAGTCGCTTCTTTTCTTGCCAAGTGTTGGTATCAATCAGCGATAAATCACCTTGTGATTCTTGAATAGCTAACCATCGCCCGTTGGGTGAAAAGCCAACTTGCTGCACCAATTTGTTATTGGTCGGAAAATTAGCGCGTAATGCACCTGTCGTAATATCAAACACCAAGACCCGGTAACTGTCCGTTTGCCCACCCAAACTGGTTTTAGCCGAAACGGCAAGGAGATTGCCTTGGCGTTGGAGGTGCAGGGCAGTAATGCCATTTCCCCCTAAATCCTTGGCAAATGGGAGATAAATGCGGCGGCTAATCCGCGCATTTTCCACATCCCAAATGGTCACTACGCCCGCACTGTCGCCGGTGGCTAAATACCGTTGCTGGCTACCAAGGCTGTGTTGGGTAATTTCCTCCGGTGAGGGATCGGCATTCATTAACAGGAAAGGTGCGTCTGGCGTAAAGCGACTCCCAACAAACGCATGGCTTGGCTGTATTTCTGAGCCTAATGCAAATGCAAATATGAACGTAACAATCGTCCAGACTACGCCCTTATTCATTGGCTTACTCCGTGGTCTCTAACATTAATATGCTTGCGACTACGCCTTTATTTGCAGGGTTTAACAAGGCTTGGCGATACGCACTTAACAATTGCCGTTCGGTTTGTTCTCCCAAAATCCCCGCATCTAACAAGGGTTTGGGGCTTGCCACCAGTAAGAACATTTCCGCGCCAAACGGTGGGCGGATTTTTAGCCGTGGTTGATTTGGTGACGCACCAAAGCGCAAGACACTGTTGGCAGGAGTCGCGCCAAGGCTCGGATGCAATAAATGCACGGCACTGCCATCGGCTTGGATATAAGCTAAATACAAATAGCTGGGAAAATCGGGGCTTTGGACTTCTAAGACCAAGGTTTCTCCAGCCCGGAGGCGATTTTTATCGCCTTCAATGCGCAAGTTCAAACCACGTTTTTGTTGGCTGGCCTCGGCAAAGGTGAGCAAGGCTTCACATTGTGGCCACGGGCGAATTTGCACCTCGCTGCTATCGACCACAATGTTACGTCCTTGTTGGCGCAAGGCTTCGCTGACTTGCCGTACTTCATCTGCCGTGTTGGCAATCCCTTGCAAATTCACTTGATACGCCTCGCCATTACGCCGCACTTGGCCTTGCAATCTGCCGCAAGTCAAATCGATTTTAAACGTTGGCAAAGGCGTATTCACTGGCGGCGTAGGGGGTTGGGGCGGACGTGGGGGGCGGCTATTGGCGGCGACTTTCATGACAAAACCGTTTTGCCAGAAGGCTTTTAACATACGGTAACTCACCCACGCATAGCCTTGTTCTCCCCAACGTGTTCCCCATGAATTAAAGAGACGAAACGCTTGCTTGGCATCGTCGTAACCCACAATTACCATCGCATGACCACCACTATCGCTGGGAGAGCGTTCGGGAATATCTAAAACGCCGCCATCATAGGTATCAAACGCTTTCGGTACAGTCATGCCAAAGATCACTGGGTTGCCTTGATACAGTTGGCCTTTAATATCGTCTGGGCTTTCGACATTGAGGCGTTCAAAACCCAAAATTTTGAATTTGTCGCGATAGTAATTAACGGCTTCTGGTGCGGGTAGGCGCGAACAATCTTTGGGATCATAGGGATGTTGACTCAGTGGCACCGCCCCATTTTGTTGGAGGAGCTTGAGGGCATCGGAAATGCGTGTACCTTGTTGGCAATTCCCTTGGTGTAAGGCATTAAAGATAAAGGCTGGGCTAGTCAGGTTGCTTTCATCCTCTAAATTCGCTTGCTGGTAACGCGCAAGGTAATAGCTGCGCGTGGCATAGCCAGTTGCCCATGCCGTACATGAGCCTTGCGCTCCTTGCGAACGCACCTTAGGAAAATACGGCGACAAATCAACAGCGGGGGGTAAATAGGCGCGAAACCGTGCCACTCGCGGCATCGCTTGATAGTGTTGTGGGTCTTCTGCGACAAAACCCGTGGCTTGTGGGATGTTTTCACCGCCTTTGATTTGGCGCATCGCCTCTACCGCGCTACTCGATTGCGCTAACGCACCCAGCAATATCCCTAGCAGGAGTTGACGGCTGCTTCGGTGTTTCTGTGCAGGGTGCAGTTGGCGCATTTTTATCTCCATGACTTAAGTTGTTTGCTTTTGGTCTATTTCTTAATTAAGCAGATATTATTTGCTCAATTAGTTAATTTTTTATTTGGTCTATAATTTTTAGGGTGTTTGTTTAGCGATTGGCTAAGTAACGCTCGACTAAGCGTACCCAATAACTAATTCCTACCACTAAGGCTTCATCGTTAAAGTCGTAATGCGGGTTATGCAAGGTACAACCCCCTGTGCCGGGGCCATTGCCTAACCAGACATAACAACCGGGTTTGGCTTGCAACATATACGAGAAATCTTCCGCCCCCATTGAGGGCAAGCTATCGGTTTGTACCTTTGCCGTGCCTAACAAGTCTTGCGCTACGTCTTGGCACAACCGTGCTTCGGCGGCAGAGTTAATCGTTGCGGGATAACGATGTTCAAAGCTGACATGAATTTGCGCCCCAAACGTTGCCGCCATACCACTGCATAAACGTTCAATTGCATGTTCCACGGTGTCTTGCACTTCGGCTTTAAAGCTACGAATCGTGCCGCGCAACAAGGTACTTTCGGGGATGATGTTCCAGGCTTCGCCCGCATGGATTTGCGTCACACTGACTACCGCCGCTTCACACGGATGCAGATTGCGGCTAGTTACGGTTTGCAAGGCAGTGACTAATTGACTAGCGACGACGATAGAATCAATGCCTTGATGCGGCATGGCGGCATGACAACCACGCCCCGTCACGGTGATTTCAAAGCCACATGTTCCCGCCATGACTGGCCCCGGCATAATCGCCATTTCGCCCACCGGAATCCCCGGCCAGTTGTGTAGGCCAAACACTGCATCCACCGGGAACTGTTCAAACAAGCCATCTGCCAACATCACCGCCGCCCCACCTTCGGATTCTTCGGCAGGTTGGAAAATAAAGACGACCGTGCCATCAAAATTGGGGTGCTTGGCTAAGTAACGCGCCGCCCCCAACAACAACGCTGTATGCCCATCATGCCCACAGGCGTGCATTTTGCCGGGGTGCTGCGATTGATGCGGAAAATGGTTTAACTCTTGCAGCGGCAAGGCATCCATATCGGCACGTAAGCCAATCATGCGCGAGCTATTACCGGCGCGTAACACCCCAACGACCCCGGTTTTGGCTAAGCCACGATGCACCTCAAGGCCATAACTCGCCAATTCACGCGCCACGATGTCTGAGGTACGGGTTTCCGCAAAGGCTAATTCAGGGTGTGCATGAATATCGCGGCGGAGGGCGGTCAGTTCTGTGAGGAAATCAAGCGCAAGGAATGAGTTATTTGTTTTTTTCATAGTAAGTGGCATTTTTGACACAGAAATGTTGTCTATTATGCCGTGGCTTGCTTGATGCTGGCTCTGTGATTATTCTGCCCCCTATTCTTTCCCCCTTTTGATGAGTGTTGCCTATGAATCTGATCCTGATTAGCGGCTTGTCTGGCGCAGGCAAATCCGTCGCCTTACATGTGATGGAAGACAGTGGTTATTACTGTGTTGATAATCTGCCTTCAAATATGTTGCCGGATTTGGTGGCAACACTGACGCAACAGGGCTGTGCCAAATTAGCCGTGGCGGTGGATATTCGTGGCGGGGAAAGCATTCGCTTGTTGCCACAACAGATCGACACCTTGCGTGCTCAAGGTTTGGATGTACGGTTTCTGTTTTTGGATGCGAAGGACGAAACCCTCGTTAAGCGTTTTTCTGAAACGCGCCGCCGTCACCCCTTGGGCGATGATAAGCGCAGCCTGGTAGAGGCAATTCATCAGGAACGCCAGTTGCTGGAAGCCCTTGTGCCGCTTGGGCATCGGATTGATACCAGTGATTTCAAATCGCGTGGCTTGCAAACGTGGGTACGCCAGTTTATTGAACCCGGCCCCTCACATGGCCTGACCTTAATGTTTCAGTCCTTTGGTTTTAAGCATGGCTTGCCATTGGATGCGGATTTGGTCTTTGATGTGCGTTGCTTGCCTAATCCTTATTACGATGCCGAGTTACGGGTGCTTACCGGAAAAGATCAGCCCGTGATTGATTTTCTCGAAGAACAAGCCGACGTGCGACGGATGCGCGAGGATATTCGGCGATTTGTGGTGTCTTGGTTGCCCTCCTATGTTAACGATAACCGCGCCTACCTCACGGTAGCGATTGGTTGTACGGGTGGGCAACATCGCTCGGTGTATCTGGCGGAATGGTTAGGTGAGAGCTTCCGTAATGATCTACAAAGTGTCAGTCGTGTTTTGGTGCGGCATCGCACGTTGGCTGGGATCGCGGCGTAACGCTGTATAACGATGTGGCGTACTTGGTTGGCATTGTTGCGCCCCGGTGATTATGTTTTGTTAGCGATCAGTACGCTGGCGGTGGCATGGAGCTTCCCGACCTTTTGGCAAGGTGGCCTTGCTGACCGCGTGGTGATTCGCCAAGAAGGTAAGCTATTTGCCGAGCATGATTTACGTCATGCGACAACAGTTGTTGTGCCGGGGCCATTAGGCATAACCAAAATTGACATTGAGCCAGGGCGTGCGCGTGTCGCGAGTGATCCTGGTTTGCGTCAATATTGTGTTCGCCAAGGCTGGCTACGTCTTCCCGGTGAAATCGCGATTTGCGCTCCTAATCGCGTTAGTGTGCAAATTAAAGGGCGCACCCAAGCCTATGACTCACTCAGTTATTGAATTAGCGATTACCCCGGCGGATCAACGCATTGCTTGGCTAAGTGCGACGGCTGTTGGGCTGTCCTTGGTTGATGCGGCTATCCCCTTGCCCTTACCGGGGATCAAACCCGGCCTAGCGAACATTGTGACATTGGTCGTGTTAGCCCGTTACGGCTGGCAAACCGCCGTGTGGGTCAGTTTGTTGCGGGTGATTGTGAGTAGCATGTTGCTAGGGCAATTTCTTGCCCCCGGATTTTTTCTTGGGATAAGTGGTGCGGTGTCTAGTTTAGGGATGTTATTTCTGGCGCATCGTTTACCGTCGCGCTGGTTTAGTGCTGTGAGTTGGAGCATTTTGGCGGCGTTTGCGCATATCTTGGGGCAAATTTTAGTAGCGCGGCTATGGCTCATTCCTCATGATGGTGTGTTTTACCTGTTGCCGTTGTTCGCACTGACAGCTTTTGTTTTTGGCACATTAAATGGCTTGATCGTTGCTCGCCTACTCAGTACGCCAACTCCTGCAAGCACTGCGTAAGCAAACCGTATAAAACCAAAACCTGAAGTTAGGCTTCTTTTTTACTTTCCATTGTTATGTCGACATCCACCATTTGTTTAGCCCTGACAGGGGCATCTGGTATGGCCTATGGCCTACGTTTATTGGAAGTATTGTTAGCCACAGGAGTGCATGTACAACTGCTGTACTCGCGTGCGGCACAAATCGTTGGGCAACAAGAACAACTGATTGAGCTACCTAGTTCACCCAGCATGGCGCGAGACTTGTTATTAGCTCGCTACCCAAACCTGCCGGGAGAATTAGCCGTGTATGGGCGAGAAGAATGGTTTGCTCCAGTTGCCTCCGGTTCGAACCCACCTGAGGCTATGGTGATTTGCCCATGTACAACAGGAACACTCGCTGCTATTGCCCAAGGTTTATCGGACAACCTCATCGAACGTGCTGCCGATGTGGTCTTAAAAGAAGGGCGGAAGCTGATTCTTGTCCCGCGTGAAACTCCCTATTCGGTATTGCATTTAGAAAACATGCTGCGTTTAGCACGCGCAGGCGCGATCATTTTGCCGCCGAACCCGGGCTTCTATCATCACCCTACTACCGTAGAGGACTTAATTGATTTCGTGGTCGCCCGCATCATGGATCAACTGCGTTTGCCCCATCAACTCATGGCACGTTGGGGCGCAAATAAATAATACGTTAATAAAATTTAACATTTAAATATTTTGAAACACTTTAAATGATTTTATTTACAAATAAGCCATGAAAAATAATGCGACATAACCGATACAAATACTTGACAAAATCAACATCAAATAACATTTAAACGACAAATTGAACAAATAAACTGTTTTTGATAAAAATACAAAAAAACAATATGAGATTATTATGCGACATTTTTCTGAAAAAGTTTACTTTTTGTAAATTATTTATATAATTAGGCAGTGAATAATTTTAATAAAGTGATTGGAGAAGAAAATGTGCTTACGTCAAATCACCCTTATTGGCCTCATTGCCCTCTTCAATACTGTCGTGGTCGCTGCTGAGAAGATCGAATTAGCCAGTATTGCCCCAACAACCTCGTCGATACACCAAGATATTGTTGATGCAAAGGCAAAAACCCCCAGTGCGCCAGCCCGTCCTAACACTTCTACAAATAGTAACAATAATGAAGCGCAAGACGAGATGAAGAACTTTCATTACCTGCAAGGTTTAGTGCGTTCTTAGTTTTTGATGTGTCTTTTAGGCAGCAAAAGCCAGTGTTTTGAATAAACACTGGCTTTTTTAATTCCATTAATTCAAAAACTGATAGCAAAATCTATCAAAATAATAAATAACGAAATGATTTTGGCTTTTTGCTTGTATTTGCCACTTTGCTTTACTTTTAAAATAAAGTGGTTACAATGGAGACATTGGTACTTTTGAAGAGATTGGAGATAAAAATGCGCGCTTGTTATATTGTTGCTGCGAGTTTTATCGCTCTCTTCGGTCAGGTTTCTTTTGCAGCAGAAAAAATCGCCGCTCCTGGTATGGCTTGTTCTGCTGTCTCTGTACAACAGATCGAAATTCCGAAGCTGAAGAGCGAAAAGATTGTGAAGGTTAAGAAGACAATTCCTCAAGCATCTGCACGTGAAATGGGAACAACCCATATTTCAAGCGCTGTGCAAGATGACATGCGTACATTCCTGTACTTGCAAGGCTTGATTCGTTCTTAAGCTGTTTTCCTAACGATCCCCTGCTGAATGTCAAAACCCCGCAACTCGCGGGGTTTTGTCTTTTGGCTATTTCAACTACGCCAATTTGTGGATGTCTTGATTTGCCACGGCAGGCAACCATGCGGTAACACTGCCACGTTCCGGCAGGGGCAAATCAGGGGCAATTTCTGCCAACGGGACGAGCACAAAGGCGCGGAGATGCAAACGTGGATGCGGCAGGATTAACTCGGGTGCTGGCGGTTCGTGGTGATGTAACACCAAGTCACCATATAAGAGCAAATCTAAATCCAGCGTGCGTGGGCCATTTTTTTGCAAACGCACCCGCCCAAACTCTTGTTCAACTTGCAGCAAGGTCGTCAGCAGTTGCAGCGGCGACAAGGTGGTGTCTAGTGCCGCCACGGCATTGATAAAATCCGGCTGCCCCGCCAAACCGACGGGCGCGGTACGGTAAAACGAGGAACATTGCGCTAGCGTAATGCCGGGAATTTGCTGCAAACGTGCTAACGCGGCTTGCAGTTGCGTGACAGGGTCAGCCAAATTCGCACCGAGGGCAATATAGGCGCGGCTTGCAGAAAATGGATTCATGGCAATGCTTTAATGTGCCGTGGCGTGTTTGGCGTTAACTTGCGGTTTGCGCCGTTTGCGCCGCCGTTTATTTCCCGCTTTGCTTTCGGGCAACAACATCGCACTACGTTCATGCCCATCCGCTTCTTGGAAAGCTGTCCACCATTGCGCGATGGCTTTGGGAATTTCTCCCGCTTCGGCACGTAAGACTAAGAAGTCATACGCCGCCCGGAAACGTGCTTGTTCCAATAACGCAAAAGGCCGTTTCCCGGCGCGGTGCTCAAAGCGCGGTTGTAATGCCCAAATTTCTTTGATGTCGCTGGCAATGCGGCGAGTGATTGCCAATTTCTCGCCTTGGCTATCAAGCACCTCATCCATTGCTTGATATAACGCCGGAATCGGCAGTTCACCGCGTGCTTCGGCTTTATCCCACTGCGTTAACACTTCATGCCAAAGCAAGGTGGCAAACAGGAAACTGGGCGATACGGGTTTGCCTTGTTGTACGCGCAGATCGGTATTTTGTAGCGACAAGGTGACAAATTTTTGCCCCATTGGCTGCTCCAAAATCACATCCAACATCGGCAACAAACCATGATGCAGCCCAGCCTCGCGTAACTGGGTCAAGCAATTCATGGCATGACCGCAGGTAAGCAGCTTGAGCATTTCATCAAACAACCGTGCCGCTGGAACGTTTTCGAGTAACGAGGCCAACTGTGCAATCGGGGCGCGTGCTGCCGGATCAATTAACAAACCAAGCTTGGCGGCTAAACGCACGGCACGCAACATACGCACCGGGTCTTCACGATACCGTTTGGCTGGATTACCGATCACGCGCAGGGTTTTTTGCTGAATATCCGCCACCCCATGATGGTAATCAATGATCTGTTCGGTTGTGGGATCGTAATACAGGGCGTTCGCGGTGAAATCACGGCGGGCGGCATCTTCTTCTTGGCTGCCAAAGACGTTATCTTGCAGCAAACGCCCATGCGCATCTTTTTTCGCGCCATCGTTTTGCCCACCTCGGAAGGTGGTGACTTCAATAATCTCTGCACCAATATGTACATGCACGATCTGAAAACGTCGTCCAATAATGCGGGCGCGGCGGAAACAATGGCGTACTTGTTCGGGTGTAGCATCGGTGGCGACATCGAAATCTTTGGGGCTAACCCCCAATAACAAGTCACGCACTGCCCCACCCACCACATAGGCTTTAAAGCCCTTTTCTTGCAAGGTTTCGACTACCCGATTGCAGGCCGTGCCAATCGCTTCGCGGCGAATCCCATGATAGTTAAGTGGAAGAATCGCAGGCCCTGTGGCTACTTGGCCTGTCTCGGATTTAGACCCGCCAA
>CAZOBT010000015.1:0-1894 GCA_964578025.1 uncultured Rhodocyclaceae bacterium
GGGTACGGCCTAAGCCCCCACCGACGATGACGCGGACAGCAGGTTGCTGATTTTCGCCTTCTTCGTTGTTAATTAAATGCAAGCCAATGTCGTGAAACCACGTTACCGCCCGATCTTCCTTCGTGCCAGAAATGGCGATTTTGAACTTACGTGGCAAACCGGCAAATTCCGGGTGGAAGGTGCTCCATTGCCGCAGGATTTCGGCGAGTGGGCGCGGGTCGATGATTTCATCGGGGGCGACACCCGCAAATTGGTCAGTGGTGACGTTACGAATACAGTTGCCCGAGGTTTGAATCCCGTGCATTTCTTCTTCGGCAAGGTAATCCAGAATATCGGGGCAATCTTCGATTTTCGGCCAGTTAAACTGCATATTGTGGCGCGTGGTGAAATGCCCATAACCGCGATCCCACGTTCTGGCGACATGCGCTAAGGCGCGTAATTGGCGGCTCGACAACATGCCATACGGCACGGCAATGCGCAGCATGGGCGCGTGGCGTTGCACATACAAGCCGTTTTGCAAACGCAAAGGGCGGAATTCATCGTTAGCCAATTCCCCGCTTTTCCAACGCCGCACTTGGTCACGGAATTGCGCCGCACGCTGGCGCACTAGGGCTAAATCAATCGAATCATAGCGATACATAAGAGGATTCCTTTTTCTTTTGAGTTTCTTTTAACTTCTTTTAACGTGTTGTACTGGCAGGGGAAAGCCAAGATTGGGGCGGCGTTAAGGCAGAATTAGGTTGCAATCAACTTTGTGCCAATAATCACCAGCATTGCCGCTAATATCCGACGCAAAATGCGTTCAGGGACTTTGGCGGAAAGATGGCTACCTAAATAAATGCCGGGTAAGGAACCCAGCAACAACGACCCCAGTAACGCCCAATCCACACTGCCTAACCACCAATGCCCCATCCCAGCCACAAAGGTTAAGGGAACGGCGTGGGCAACGTCCGATCCGACAATCTTCACCGAGGAAAGTTTAGGGTAGAGGAAGAACAAGGCCGCCACCCCCAATGCCCCTGCCCCCACGGATGAAATCGAGACCAATACGCCCAAAATCGCGCCGACGGCAATTGTCGTCTGGCCTAAATAGCGTTGGCGGAAGGCGGAATTTTCATGGTGACTGGCATAGTCTTGCAAGCGTCGCCCATACAGAATCGCAATCGAAGTCAGTAACAGGGCAATGCCTAGACCAACTGAAATAATGTGCGTCATCTCCGCGCTGCGCTTGGGTAAATACGATAAAGCCCAAATCGTTAACGCCGCTGCTGGAATACTGCCCAAGGCCAAGCGTTTGGTAATGCTCCATTCCACATGGCCTTTTTTTGCATGGACGACCGTGCCACCGGATTTGGTCAAAGCGGCATACAGCAAATCTGTCCCCACTGCCGTAGCGGGATGAATGTTAAATAACAAGACTAACAAAGGGGTCATGAGCGAACCCCCGCCGACCCCAGTTAATCCGACAATCGCACCGACGGCAAAGCCGGAAACGCTATAAAGCCACCAATCCATGTTGTTCTGCACTAGCCGAAAATTTCAATGGCGCGGATGGTAACAGGGCGACACTTGTTGAAAAAAGAATATAGCGTTACATTGTTATAACTGCAAATTATAAAAGGTGTGCCCCATGCCATCTATGTCGTCTATACCACCCATCGCTTCCCCGCTGAGTACCCCAATTCAACTGTATCTCGGGCAAATCCAGCCTTTAGTAAATAGCGGTCGCCCCAGTGCGATGGTTAAGCAACTAACGCATTTGCCAATCAACTTGACCCCCTTAGGCTTTGTGGGCGACGAACAGGCGGATAAAAACGTGCATGGTGGCGTGGATAAGGCCGTGCATTATTTCCCCGCCGAGCACTATCACACCCTTGCCCATGCTTTTGCCGAT
>CAZOBT010000015.1:1994-18122 GCA_964578025.1 uncultured Rhodocyclaceae bacterium
ATTACCAAGACAAACTGGCGGCGGGTTTGTTGGGCGAAAATTTATCCGGGCAAGGCTTAACGGAAAGCAATGTTTTCCTTGGCGATGTCTTCACCCTTGGCACGGCACGTTTGCAAGTCAGCCAACCGCGCCAGCCATGTTGGAAGATTGATACCCGTGTTGGTGAAGACGGCGTGGCTGGCTTTATTGCAGAAACGGGGTGTACGGGCTGGTATTTCCGTGTCTTGCAAGCTGGTGTGGTGCAAAGCGGTGATGTCTTGTGCCATGAAAGCCGCCCGGCAGGGGCAATTGCTTTGGCTGAGTTATGGACAGGCTGGCAACGCTTGCGCCCCAGTTTTGACGAATTACAAGGTTGGCAACAGCTCCCCGGTTTGTCGGCAAATTGGCAAAAGAAAATCGCACAACGCTTGGATTACCTGCGCAAGAATCTGAGCAACGATACAGGCAAACCCCAATGAAGCTGCAACAACTCCGTTATATCGTCGAAGTTGCCCGCTGTGGCCTCAATGTCTCTGAAGCTGCCGAAACCTTGTACACCTCGCAGCCGGGCGTATCCAAGCAGATTAAGCTCTTAGAAGACGAATTAGGCATTACGATTTTTGAACGGGCGGGCAAGCGTTTTACTGGAGTCACCGAACCGGGACGGGCGGTGTTGCAGATTGCCGAAGGGATTTTGCGCGAGGCGGAAAATCTCAAGAAAGTCGGGGCGGAATATGCCACGGGGGATTCGGGGAGTTTAGTCGTGGCGGCAACGCATACCCAAGCCCGTTATGCCTTACCAACGGTAGTACGCGATTTTGTGAGCCGTAATCCCAAGGTGAAATTAGTGTTGCATCAGGGCAATCCAACACAAATTGCCGAATGGGTGGTGTCTGGTGAGGCAGATATTGGCATTGCCACCGAAGCCCTTGACCAATATGCGCAGTTGTCGACTCTGCCGGTCAAGCAATGGACACACAGCATTATTGCCCCGCTCGGGCATCCGATTTTGCAACAAGGGGCAGTGACCTTGACGCAGTTAGCACGCTGGCCCTTGATTACCTATGACTCGTCGTTTACAGGCGGGTCGCGGGTGAGTCGGGCGTTTGCGCGGCAAAAGTTAGAACCGAATATTGTATTGACGGCCTTGGATGCGGACGTGATTAAAACCTATGTCAGTTTAGGGCTAGGTTTGGGGATTATTGCGTCCTTAGCCGTTGATCCACAACGCGATGTCGGCTTAGTGGCGGTCGATGCCAGCCATTTGTTTGAATCAAACACCACCCGCATTGCCCTACGGCGTGGCAGTTATTTACGACGTTACGAATACGATTTCATCACCCTCTTTGCCCCCCACCTTGGGCAACATGCGATTGATATGGCTTTAGCCGGAGGCGGGGAGGAGTATTCCTTGTAGGTCGATGTTGACGGTAAGGCTAACGTCTGGTGTAAGGGCGGGAAGGAGTAAAGCTTGAGCTACGGTTTTCCATATGACGGAAAGTAATCCGCCCTTTGCTTAAATCGTAAGGCGAAAGTTCTAACGCTACTTTGTCGCCCGCAATAATCCGAATATGGTTTTTACGCATCTTGCCTGAAGCGTAGGCAATCAAGGAATGTCCGTTTTCTAAATTCACCATATAACGTGAATCGGGTAAGACTTCCGTAACCACCCCTTGCATTTCTAGCATTTCTTCTTTCGCCATGAGAGGCTCCAGTCGGGGGGTATAAAAGAAAAAAGGGAAATACTAAAAATTTCCTACCAATGGTAGGAGAGTATTTCCCTTGGCAGAGTCTCCAGCGTCGCTAACGACGGGAGCACCTCATGCATTAAGCTGCTTGGATATTGCTAGCTTGTTTGCCTTTGGGGCCGTTGGTGACATCAAAGCTCACACGTTGACCTTCAGCCAAGGTACGGAAACCTTTAGATTGAATTGCAGAGAAGTGTGCAAACAAATCTTCGCCGCCGTCATCGGGAGTGATAAAACCAAAACCTTTAGAATCATTGAACCATTTAACGGTACCAGTTGCCATCTTGCATCTCCATGAGAAAAAACGTGGGGAAGGAAAAATCCCCGAAAAATAAAGCGAGATCAAGAAAGGGAAGTACAAATGGAAGATTCAAGCCGCAAAACTGCGAAAACTAAACCAACAACAAAGCAACAACACAACTTAACTCAAAATCGCTGCGCCGCAAGATACGCACTATTGCTAACGATGGCAAATAAAATTATGTAACAGCCTTGAAATTCGCCCAGATTAGGCGGTGCGTTCCCATACTTGCCAGCGTTCTCCCGCTGCAAAAACGGGCAAGGGAGCATGGCTGGGTTGATCAACAAGACAACGGAAATTGGGTTGTAATAAGGCCGCTAACTCTTGTGGGGTGATACCAAATGGAGGGCCTTTTAGTTGTTCAGAAACAAAGAAATAGCCAATTAATTTGCCACCAACAGGCAAAAGTTCTGCAACGTGTTGTCCCCAATCTGCCCACATCCGTCGGGGCATGGCGCAGAGAAACGCCCGTTCGTAGATCAAATCCAAAGGTTGTGCCGCTTGCCAAGTAAAAAAATCTGCACAGCACAAGCAATGACTAGCCGCACCTAAAACCGTTTTTGCTTGTGCAATCGCAGCGGGAGAAAAATCCAAGGCGGTAACTTGCCAACCTTGTTGTACTAATAAACCTGCTTCATAGGCACTGCCACAGCCTGGAATCAAAATATTTAATGGGTGTGTTTGTGTGATAACAAACTCAGCAAATTCAAAAGGAATTGCACCACAATCCCACGGCATGACTCCTTCGTTAAAACGTTTGTCCCAAAAGGCAGGATGCTCGGGTTGCTGACTGAATGGTTTTATCGGTTTTTCTGACATAACAACAACTCAATTCGGGGTAATGTAAGGTGATCAGAAAGGCATCTCAGAGCATCGCTTATCAATACGCTACGTTTCATCCCGTTCGTTGGGATGACGCACATATTCGTTATGGCGATGGCGGTGTGTCGGGCGATGTAGCATTGGCGGTTGCGAATGCCGTTGCAACACAGGCAATTTAGTCTCAGGCATTGCTTCTAATTCGCTAATTCGCGTCAAAATAGCCTTTTTTAACTGACGGCGTGTTTGTCGCTCTTCTTGGTTTTTTTGCCACATAGCTTGCACAAACTCGGCTTGTTTCCAGAAGAAGAATAACAAGCCACCCAGTGCCACAATATTTAGGCAGAACGAGAACCAAGAAAATTCGTTTTGCCGTAAAAAGGCTTCTTCTGGGCGTTGTGGGTTATATCGCACCTCAACGACCTTCCCTTGTGGATAGGCCATCTGATAATCCAGCATTTCTTGCGGATTAGCGGAGCAAAGCAAGGGTTCAGGAAAGAGCCTTTGTCCTTGATAGCCATGCTCGGCAATGTGGTAATCGTAGGCTAAGGCGTGACGGTATCCCATCCCACCATAACGTAGCCGACAATCTTGGCGTACCTCTGACAAGGTGACTTGCCCAGCCACCATAGGCCAATCCATGCTATTTTGATAGTCGAAAAAGAATCGAGCCCGATCATAAATTACTGTAACCGCGACAAAATCGCATAGCAAAAAGAAAGCCAGCAGCACAACGCGAAAACTGGCTTGCTTTTTTTGCTCGGCAATGTAGCGGTTATAGACACGCTTGTGGGTTTCGATCTCTTTGTGGCGACTTCTCATTCCATGCCCATCATGAACGGGGCTAGCCAAAATGGCGAAAGCTGCCACAGTGTACCGACAACTTAGAAATTCACAAACTTAAGCCGCCATACCGAAAAGTTACATCGCAATTAAACTGAATATTGTTGGATTCGGCGAATGATTTTATAGACTTGCTGCACATTGGCAATGGCTTCAAACCGTGGTTCTAAATGTTGCGCAAGAGCTGGCCAAAATGCCAAAAGCGGAAAAATGGCACCAATTGGATAACGATTACCAAAGAGTAAATTACCGCTGCCGTCGCTATTTTCAAGCACCACCAAATTTTGCAAACTTGAGAGCTTAAGAGCTTGGCAACGGATGCTGCCGAAGGTAGAAACAATCAACACGCGGCGATTAGTCACCGCATAAAAGAAATGCGCTCGTAGAAACGCTTCAAAGAAAAAACGCCCTACGCCTAAGTAGGCTGCAACCAGCAAAAATGGTAAGCCCCATAAGACCAACCACCAAGAGTCATCACTTTGAAAAGCTAAATACTCCCAAAACAGGGCAAAACCAAAACCAATCACGGCTAACGGGATCAACAAAATATCTAAGCGACGAAAAATTACCCCTTGTTGTGGTTGTCCCCACCATACGACTACTTCGCCATTTTGCAACTGGGCAGTGACAGACGGAGGCGCAGGTGGTTCGCGGCGTAAGGTTGGTGGCATAGCAAGTGCGATAAAAGCATAAGACATCGGTATTTTACCCGGTATCATTCTGTTTTTGCTGAAAATTTTTTGACAAAAAAAGCCCTGCAATTAGCAGGGCCAGCAGGGAAAACTAAGGAAATGACCTATTTTTTCCCTATTTTGCTACCGTTGTTGTGCCAGAAATACTGAATTCAGGCTTTAACTTTGCCAAGGTTTTTTCGCCAAAGCCTTTGATGTTTTTTAAATCATCAACCGTTTTGAAAGAACCATTTTTACTACGGTAATCCAGAATGGCCTGCGCTTTAGTGGGGCCAATTCCTTTTACACTTTCCAACTCATCCTTGTTTGCCGTATTCAGATTGACGGCGGCTAAGGCAATTTGGCTAACGCACAGCGCGGCAAGAAACACCTGAGCTTTTTTCCACATTATTGCACC
Source organism: uncultured Rhodocyclaceae bacterium (assembly GCA_964578025.1). GTDB lineage: Bacteria > Pseudomonadota > Gammaproteobacteria > Burkholderiales > Rhodocyclaceae > CAZOBT01. The sequence continues at coordinate 6,774 of CAZOBT010000015.1, forward strand.
TCATTAAAAGATAAACGCTAAAGACATAAACACTCCTTTTGCTTGTCAAGGGCAAGCGCAAAGATAGGCCAAAATGCCAATGACAAAACAATGGTAATGTTATGACTTAATCATTATTGGTGCAATATGTAAATTAACTAAAAATTAACTTCCTTGATTAGCTCCCAGCACCATGTTGCGCCCTAGGCGTTGGGCAAGTTCTTGATCGTGGGTAACGATGACAAGGCTGGTGTTATGGCGGGCGACGACATCGAGGAATAGGTCAAATACAGCGGTGGCGGTGTGGCGGTCGAGGTTGCCCGTGGGTTCGTCGGCGAGGAGGCAGGCGGGTTTCGTTACCATCGCCCGCGCAATCGCCGCCCGTTGGCGTTCACCACCTGATAACTCAGCAGGACGATGCTGGAGGCGGTGTCCAAGGCCAACGGCGTGTAAAAATTGCTCGGCCTGTGCCAAGGCTACATTTGGCGCGGTACGCCGGATTAACAAAGGCATTGCCACATTTTCTAGGGCAGAAAATTCGGGCAGCAAATGGTGAAATTGATAGACAAAACCAAGGTGCTGATTGCGCCAATCGCCGCGTTCAACCTCGTTCATGTGCGAAAAGTTTTTGCCTAACAATGCCACTTCACCGTGGCTTGGTGTATCCAACCCACCAAGCAAATGCAACAAGGTACTTTTGCCTGAGCCGGACGCGCCAACAATGGCCAGCGTTTCGCCAGCGGCAACGTTGAAATTAACATCGCGCAAGACCTCAACGGGTTTGGCATCGGCAGCCGTAGGTTGGGCAAAATTTTTGCCAAGTTGGCGCACTGTTAACACGGGGGTAGAAGAATTATTCATAACGTAAAGCCTCGGCTGGATTTACCCGTGCGGCTCGCCAACTGGGGTAGAGCGTCGCCAATAAAGCGAGGACAAAGGCAATGAAAGTCACGCCCCACACATCGCCCCAACGTAATTCCGAAGGCACTTGCGAAATGTAATACACCTGTTTATCCAAAAATTGCATGCCTAACATACGTTCGATAAACGGCACCACTACATCAATATTTAAGGCCAAGGCCACACCACCCACAACCCCTAAAGCCAAGCCAGTAAAGCCAACCAACGCGCCTTGGATCATAAAAATCATCATGATGCTGCGTGGTCGCGCCCCAATGGTACGCAGAATGGCAATGTCGGCTTGTTTATCGGTGACAGCCATCACCAAAGTGGAAACGAGGTTAAATGCAGCGACAGCAACGATTAAGGACAAGATGATAAACATCATGTTCTTTTCAATTTGTACGGCGCGGAAGAAGTTAGCGTGGCTGCGTGTCCAATCCGAAATAAAAGCATCCACCGTCATGGTTTGCGCTAACTCTTGGGCAATGCGTGGGGCTTGGAACAGATCGTCAATTTTCAAACGCACCCCGGTGACACCATCGCCCAAGCGGTAGAGCGTTTGCGCATCGCCCAAATGAATCAAGGCCAAGCCACTGTCGTATTCAAACATGCCGACTTCAAAAATACCGCTAACGGTAAATGACTTCATGCGCGGAACAATGCCTGCGGGGGTGACGCTGCCTTGGGGCGTAATCAGGGTAATTTTGTCACCGGGTTGCACCTGCAACGCCCGCGCCAACTCTGCGCCCAAAATCATGCCAAATTCCCCCGCTTGTAAGCGGTCAAGGCTGCCAACTTTCATATGCTTGGCAAAATCGGCAACTTTTTCTTCTTCGCTGGGCAAAATCCCCCGCACCAAGGTGCCATGTACGCCATCGCCCATGCTTAACATGCCTTGGCCTTGCACAAAGGGCGCGGTCGCCAGCACATGCGGATTGGTTTTTGCTTCGCTCGCCGCGAGTTGCCAATCGCTGAGGCCATTTTCTGCCCCTTGGATTTGAATATGCGAAGCAACGCCGAGAATGCGGGTGCGTAATTCCTTTTGAAAACCATTCATCACCGATAACACCACAATCAAGGCGGTGACACCGAGGCCAATGCCGAGCATCGAAATCAACGAAATAAAGGAAATAAAGTGGTTACGCCGTTTCGCACGAGTGTAACGCAAACCAATAAGTAATTCGTAAGGCCAAGCCATAGCAGGAAGAGAGGCGGCAAAAAAGAAGGGCGCATGGTACACCGGGGGGGAGAAAGGGCAAAGCCAACAATGCGCAGAAAAAGACGAAACAAATAAGGTGATTTCTTGCAGGGCATCAATAGGGCTAGGTGAAGGTGAATATCCCCATAATCTACAAAATCTTGCCTTTTTCTAAAATTTTGTAAAAACAACAATGTCAAGGAATAATTTGGCTAAACTCAGGAAAAGTAAAGATCGTAATTAGCCATGCCACAACGGCAAAGGGGAATTGACTATGCAAATCGATTTTCATCATGGGGTAACCTATCTCTGCGCCCGTTTAGCAGGGTTTTCGGCGGCAGAAAGCAACATTATTGCCTACAGTGCGCAATATGTAGATGACGCAACGCATACCGGCAGTATTCGTTTTGATAACGAAATGATGTATGACCGCATTTCGTCGGCGCATAAGATGCTGGATTATCGCAATATGAGTGAGCTGGCAAACCACAAAGCTTGGTTGCCTTTCCACTTTTTGCCCGGCAATGAAGGCAAGCCTGCCAGCAACGAAATTCCCGTACATACCCAAGATAGCTACTTACGGCATTGCATTTGCCGCCCTAACAGCTATGTTGCCAAAGAAATGATGGCGGATGTGATTCGGCGCAAAAGCCGCCCCTATGCGCTGCATCGTTTAGGCATTGCGGCACACGTTTACCAAGACACATGGGCGCATCAAGGCTTTGTGGGTTTTCAGCATTTAATCAACCGTGCTAACGATGTCAAAGCTGACAATGATGAGCATCATCGCCAAACTTTTAGCGAAAGGTTAGAAGCAAACTTTGCGGGGACACAAGACACACAAAATCAAAGCTGCTGGGACAAAATCAAAGGCTTTTTTAAAGAACGCCAAGAGGCTTTGACGACGGATTTTTTGAGCACGGTATTACCGTTAGGGCATGGAGCCGTATTGAGTTACCCCGACCGCCCCTACCTGTCTTGGAGTTATTTAGGTTGGGAATGGAATGAAGCAACCCAGCATTACGAAGAAATCACCAAAAAACGGAGCAACCCAAAAATCTTCTATGAAGCGACCTGCGAGCTCTATCAAATGTTCCGCCGCTTCCGTGACTACAGCCAAAGCGAAGCCAACAGTGACGTTGATCCTTTAGCTAAAACTTATCCCTTGCCACCGCAAATGAGTGTGTTTTGTGAAATGATCAGCAGCATTAAAAATGAGGATTCCGACGAACGGCATCAACGTTGGCTAGAATTGCTCGCCGATGGCACATTTGGTTTCCGTGACCAAGTGCGCTATGTTGCCGAAGGGCCTGGTTCATGGAAGTTTGCCGCGCTTGGGCGTGAAATTCCCGAAGGCAAAGAAAAGGACGAAAGCTATCCTTATGTGCCTAATTTTCTAAACAGTGACTGGAAACTCTTTCATGATGCGTTAAGTGTGCATCGCTTACATATTCTGAATGAGTTACTACCAAGATTTGGTCTAGTCTCTGCCTAAGCATACTATTATTGCTTATTAAAGCAGTTTTTAATTTGGTCTAATATTTTCCGTATTCAGGATTTAAAAAAAGGATAATTTGTCGATGAGTGAAATTGATGCCTTATTTACGCCCTTGCAAGCCGGTGGCGTGCACACCCCAAACCGGATTTGGATGGCACCATTAACCCGTTGTCGTGCCGAAGCTGGGCATGTGCCGGGGGCGTTGATGGCGGAGCATTATGCGCAACGTGCCAGCGCGGGCTTGATCATTGCCGAAGCGACGATGGTGATGGCGGGTAATTCCGCGTTTTGGCACGAACCGGGAATTTATTCCTCGGCACAGGTTGAAGGCTGGCGGCAAGTCACTGATGCCGTACATGCCGCTGGTGGGCGCATTGCTTTGCAACTTTGGCATGGTGGTCGTGCTTGCCATCCCTTGTTAAACGATGGCGCACAGCCTGTCGCCCCGTCCGCCTTAGCCATTCAAGACGAAGTGCATACGCCCGAAGGCAAAAAGCCGTATGTGATTCCGCGCCAGCTCAAAGATGTCGAAATCCCTGAAATCGTCGCGGGTTTTGCCCAAGCCGCTAAAAATGCGCGTGAAGCGGGGTTTGATGCGGTGGAAGTGCATGGCGCGAACGGCTATTTGCTGGATCAATTCCTGCGCAACGGCAGCAATCAACGGCATGGCGCGTATGGCGGCGACATTGCCAATCGCGCCCGCTTGTTGTTAGAAGTTTTAGATGCGGTGTGCGATGTCTGGGGCAACGAGCGCGTTGGCCTGCGTCTCTCGCCCTTGAACAGCTTTAACAGTATGCGTGACAGCGATCCAATGGCTCTGACGGTTTGGCTGGCGCGTCGCCTGAATGAATATCGTTTGGCGTATTTGCATATGATGCGCAGCGATTTCTTTGGGCAACAAAAAGGTGATGTCATCACTGCCAGCCGTGACAATTACGAAGGAATATTGGTCGGTAATATGGGCTATTCCGCTACCGAAGCCGCGCAAGCGATTGCCCGCCAACAACTTGATGCCGTGGCCTTTGGTGTGCCTTTCCTCGCCAACCCCGACTTACCCGCTCGCTTTGCCCAAGGTGCGCTGCTAAACCAAGCCAACCCCGCTACCTTCTACAGCCCCGGCGCGGCGGGTTATACCGATTACCCGAGTTTGTCGCTCAGGTAATTTGCGCTTACGTACATGAAGAGGAGGTGCGCTTAGGTAGGAGATGAGGCATATCGATATGATCTTGTGTGCTAAGCGTGGGCTTGACGAGGGTGGTAGACTTCGGGGTAATTGTCAAAAACCCCAATATTAACTTTAACTTATGAGCTACTCTCTCTTACGCCGCGCCCTCTTTTCCTTTGACGCTGAACAAGCCCACGGTTTAGGTTTACGTGGCATTTCCTTGGCTAAAACCCTAGGTGTTTCTGGCCTCATCGCTCCTGCCCCGGTAGCTGATCCTTATACGGTCATGGGGATTCAATTTCCCAACCGCGTAGGTTTAGCCGCTGGTTTAGACAAAAACGGCGAACATATTGATGGCCTTGCGGCCTTGGGCTTTGGCTTTATCGAAATTGGGACAATTACGCCCCGCCCCCAAGCAGGTAATCCGAAACCACGTATTTTCCGTTTGCCCGAAGCCAATGCCGTGATTAACCGTATGGGCTTTAATAATGCGGGGGTTGATGCCTTGTTAGCCAATGTGCGGGCGGCGCAATTCCCCAAACAAGGTGGCGTATTAGGGATCAACATCGGCAAAAATGCCGACACGCCGATTGAAAAAGCGGTGGAGGATTACCTGATTTGCTTGAACAAGGTGTATGGCGATGCGACCTACATCACGGTGAATATTTCTAGCCCAAACACCAAGAATTTGCGCGAGTTACAAAAGGATGAAGCCTTAGATGATTTGTTGGCGCAACTCAAAGCAGCACAAACACGCTTGGCGCAAGAACATGGGCGATATGTGCCGCTGGCCTTAAAAATCGCCCCGGATTTAGACGATTTGCAAATTAACGCGATTGCCGATGCACTACGGCGGCATCGGATGGATGGCGTAATCGCTACCAATACCACCTTGGCACGGACTGGCGTGGCGCATTTGCCACATGGACAAGAAACGGGTGGCCTCTCCGGTGCGCCAGTGTATGAAGCTTCAACTGCCGTGTTAGGTAAATTGGCAACGGCCTTGCACGGCGAAGTGCCAATTATCGGGGTAGGTGGGATTTTCTCTGGGGAACAAGCCGCCGCCAAAATTGCCCAAGGAGCTTCTCTGGTACAGGTTTACACCGGATTTATTTATCGTGGGCCAGAATTAGTTAGGGACTGTGCCCTTTCCCTAAGTAAAATACGTAGGTGAATGCCTAGGCACATGCCTTAGGTTGCTCGCGCCGTTTTTGACCAATATTAGTAGTCTCTGATATTGGTCAAAAAGCGGCGATTGTTTGTTATTACACTCTCCGCCCCATGAGCCATTATCTTTTCCTCCTTATCGGTGCTGTGTTGGTCAACAACGTGGTGCTGGTCAAAATCCTTGGTCTGTGTCCCTTTATGGGCGTATCGAAAAAGTTAGATACTGCCTATGGTATGGGGGCTGCCACGACCTTTGTGCTAACGGTAGCGACGGGCGCAAGTTATATCATCGACCATTATTTGCTAATGCCCTTTGGTCTGGAATATCTGCGCACCTTGTCCTTCATCGTGACGATTGCCGCGATTGTGCAACTCACCGAAATGGTGATTGCTAAAACCTCGCCCACCTTGCAGCAAGTCTTGGGGATTTACCTGCCCTTGATTACGACTAACTGCGCAGTATTGGGTGTGCCATTGCTGAACGTTAGTAACAAATACGGCTTTGTCGATTCCCTGTTGTTTGGTGCAGGCAGTGCCGTCGGTTTTTCCTTGGTTTTGGTGCTGTTTGCGGCGATTCGCGAACGGATTGATGGCGCAGATGTGCCAACCTATTTCCGGGGCGTAGCGATTGCGATGGTCACGGCGGGGCTGATGTCCTTGGCCTTTATGGGCTTTGCCGGTTTAGATAAATATCAGTAGGACGTGACCATGCTCAGTGCAATTTTGATTATGGCTCTTGGAGCTGTTGTATTAGGGGCGGCCTTGGGCTATGCCTCGATACACTTTAAGGTTGAGGGTGATCCCCTCGTCGATAAAATTGATGCCATTTTGCCGCAAACCCAATGTGGGCAATGTGGTTTCCCCGGCTGTCGCCCCTATGCCGAAGCAATTTCTAAAGATGAGGCTGACATTAACCAATGCCCACCTGGTGGGGATGAGGGGGTCAAGCGTTTGTCGGAATTGTTGGGCAAGGAATACAAACCCTTATCGGCAGAACATGGGGTAGAAAAGCCCAAGTCAGTGGCCTTGATTGATGAGCAAACCTGTATTGGTTGCACTTTGTGTATTCAAGCCTGCCCGGTCGATGCGATTGTCGGGGCGGCTAAACAAATGCACACGATTGTGACCGACTTATGTACGGGGTGTGAATTGTGTTTGCCTCCTTGTCCGGTGGAATGTATTTCAATGGAAGTGATTCCAGAAACCTTAGATAACTGGAAATGGAAATACCCAAGCTACCCAGTTATTGAGATTAAAAAGGCCGCGTAATGCTGTCGTTATTTAAGTTTAAAGGTGGGGTTAAGCCTGCCACGAATAAAGTGCAATCGCTGGGTCTGCCAATTGCCAACGCCCCGTTACCTAGCCGTTTAATTATTCCCCTGCATCAAAGCATTGGTGGGACACCGCAGCCGGTGGTGAGTGTTGGGCAACGGGTGTTAAAAGGTCAATGTATTGGTGCGGCAGATGGTTGGATTTCGTCTGCCGTACATGCTTCAACCTCCGGTGTTGTCACCGATATTGGCATGTATCCACAAGCTCATCCGTCTGGTTTGGCGGCGTTGTGCGTGGTGATTACCCCGGATGGCGAGGATGAATGGATTACGCGCCAGCCCTTGGATTATTCGGCAATGTCACCCGAGGCGGTGCGCGAGTATTTACGCGATGCCGGGGTGGTTGGTCTTGGTGGCGCGGTGTTTCCCAGTCATGCCAAACTCACGCCCTCGCGTACCGTGCCAATGGAAGAACTCATCATCAACGGGGCAGAATGCGAGCCATTTATTACCTGTGATGATTTGCTAATGCGCGAACGTGCCGAGGAAGTGGTGCGTGGCGCAGGGATTTTCCGCGATTTGCTGCGCCCGAAAAAAGTGCTGATCGGCATTGAAGACAATAAGCCCGAAGCCGTCGCCGCGATGCAAGCGGCTGTGACCCGGCTTGGGGCGGCGTTTGCTGAGTTCCACGTCATTGCTGTGCCAACACGTTACCCGGCAGGCGGGGCGAAGCAGTTAATTCGTGTGTTAACGGGGAAAGAAGTCCCCAATGGCAAACGCTCTACCGATTTAGGGGTGCAATGTTTTAACGTCGCCACGGCTTATACGGCATGGCGGGCGATTGCGCATGGCGAACCGGTCGTCTCGCGCTTAGTCACCTTGACAGGGAATGTTGGCGAAGCGCGGAATTGGGAAGTGCGTTTGGGTACGCCAATGGCGGAATTTTTGGCCTTAGGTCAGCCCAAAGCCGATACCGATGGCGCGATTATGGGTGGGCCAATGATGGGCTTTTTAGTCCCCGATTTAGCTGCGCCGATTATCAAAGCCACGAATTGCCTGATTGCGCATTCCCCCGCCTTATTCCCCGCCAAAGCTCCTGAAATGCCATGTATCCGTTGTGGCGAATGTGCGCGGGCTTGCCCACATGAGTTGCAGCCATTTGAAATGTATTGGTATGCACGGGCGAAGAATTTTGGCAAAACGCAAGAATACAAGTTGTTTGATTGCATTGAATGCGGTTGCTGCTCCTTTGTTTGCCCTTCACGCATTCCCCTAGTCCAGTATTTCCGCTTTGCCAAAAGCGAGATTTGGGCGCGGGAACGCGAAAAGAATGCCGCCGAAGGCGCGAAGGAACGCTTTGAATTTAAGCAGTTCCGGGACGAGCGGGAAAAGCAAGAAAAGGCCGAAAAACTTGCCAAAGCCGCAGCGGCACAGGCAGCGAAGAAAGCGGCTGAAGCGGCGGCAGCACAAGCTGCAACGGCAGTAGATGGCACGGCAACAACGACTGCTCCCACGACTCCTGTTGCTCCGGTCGTTGATGATCCAGTTGCTGCCGCGAAAAAAGCCGCGATTGCCGCTGCGTTAGCGCGCGCCAATGCACAACGTGCAGCGGCACAGAATCAAGCGCAAGCTCCCGCCCAGCCTCCTGTCTCGCCCCCCGCTAAGAACACTGAGAATTAAGCATGGACTTTTCAACTCCTCCCTATCTATTGAAAGAGGCCAGCGTGCGTCGTGTGATGACGCAAGTCTGTTTAGCCTTAGTGCCGGGCATCGTGGCCTATGCCATTTTGGTTAGCCCCGCGATTTTGGTGCAACTGGCTTTAGCCAGTATTGCAGCCTTATGCGCCGAAGCCATCATGCTCAAGTTACGCAACAAACCCTTAGCCATGTTTCTTGGCGACGGTTCAGTGATTGTGACTGCATGGCTGATTGCTTTGACCTTCCCGCCTTTAGCTCCTTGGTGGTTGGTGATAGTAGGTACTTGCTTTTCGGTGATTGTCGCTAAACATCTCTATGGGGGTTTAGGGCAAAACCCGTTTAACCCGGCGATGGTGGCGTTTGCCGTATGTATCGTGTCGTTTCCCGCTTTAATGGCGCAATGGCCTGCACAGGGTTTACAACTGAGTTTGTTTGACCAAGCAAATATCGTTTTTGGTTTTTCCCCACGGATTGATGCACTGAGTGCCGCCACACCGTTGGATGCCTTAAAAACGGCCTTGCACCAAGGTGATAGCGGCAGCATTAGTGTTGCCGAATTGCTGCAAAACCAAAAAACCTATGGCATGTTTGCTGGGCGTGGTTGGGAATGGATCGCGCTGGCTTATGCCTTAGGTGGCGCGTATTTGCTGGCAAAACGCATCATGACGTGGCATGTGCCTGTGGCCTTTATTGTGGGTTTGAGCAGCATTTCTGGATTGCTGCATTTATACAATCCCGGACAATTCGCCAGCCCGCTGTTCCATCTGTTCTCGGGGAGTGCGATGTTGGGTGCATTTTTTATTGCTACTGACCCGGTGTCTGGGTGCACTACCCCCAAAGGTAAATTGATTTTTGGCGCGGCAGCAGGCATGTTGGCCTACATTATTCGCGTTTTTGGTGGCTATCCTGACGGGATCGCGTTTGCCATTTTGCTCCTCAATTTATGCGCTCCCCTGATTGATTTACTGACGCAACCGCCAATTTTTGGCATGAAGTTTGGCACGAACGAGAAAAAGGACAGCGCATGAGTGTCAGCATTAAAGAACCCAGTGCCGCACAAATGGCGGTGCGTACTGCCGTGATTTTGTTCCTCTTTGTCGTGGTCTTTACTGGCTTGTTGGCAGGGGCGTATTTGCAAACCAAGCCAGCGGTGGAAGCCTCAGCAGCGGCAGAAAAAATGAAGCTGGTGAATGAGGTATTACCCGCTGCCAGCTATGACAATGATTTGCTGAATGACACTTTAACCCTTGCGGCTGAACCCGGCCTTGGGCAAGAAAATCCTAGTGTGATCTATCGGGCGCGCAAAAATGGCAAACCCGTCGCCTTGGTCATGGAAGCGATTGCGCCGAATGGTTATGCGGGAAAAATTCGCTTATTGGTTGCTGTTGGTATAGATAAAAAACTGATCGGGGTGCGGGCGATTGAGCATAAAGAAACCCCCGGCCTTGGCGATTATCTTGACCCGAAAAAAGACAAAGACAAGGCGAATCCGTGGATTAAGCAATTCACCGAATTAGCCTATGCCGACTTTGGCGAACGTGATTGGCGCGTCAAAAAAGACGGGGGACGCTTTGATTTCCATGCCGGAGCAACGGTAACGCCGCGTGCGGTCTTGGGTGCGGTACGCAAAGCGGTGCAATTTGCCGATGCGGAACAGGCGCGGTTGTTTGAAAAATAAGCAAAAAGTAATCAATAAAGGAAAGTACGAATGATTACCCGGCAAGAAATTCACGACATTATCTCTAACGGGGTGTGGAAGCAGAACACCAGCTTGGTGCAAATTCTTGGCCTCTGCCCCTTGTTGGCGGTCACGACCAATTTGGTGAATGGTGCGATGTTGTCCTTGGCGACGATTTTGGTGATGGCGATGTCTAACGTTGCCGTTGCCGCCTTGCGCCATTTGATCCCCCACGAAATCCGTATCCCGGTCTTTATTCTGATTGTTGCCGCCTTGGTGACAGTGGTGGATTTGCTGTTTAATGCCTATCTGCATGATTTATATCTAATTTTGGGGATTTTTATTCCCTTGATCGTCACCAACTGCATCGTCTTAGCCCGGGTTGAAGCCTTTGCCGCGAAGAACCCGCCGTTACAAGCAACGCTTGATGGCGTGTTTATGGGTGTGGGCATGTTGTGGACTTTGTCCCTGCTCGGTGGGCTGCGCGAATTGTTGGGTAGTGGCACCTTGTTTGGTGGTATTGACTTGGTATTTCCAAGCTTGCAACCGCTGCAAATTTTCCCTGCCGATTACCCCGGCTTTTTGCTCGCCTTGTTGCCGCCCGGCGCGTTTATTTTGCTGGGTTGTTTGATTGCATGGAAAAACTGGGCAGAAGCGCGGGCGCAAGCCAAACAAAAGCTCAAACTGCGTGTAGATACCCAAGCAGATAGCAGCCATCTGCCCGAAAGTGGAGCGCGGGCATGAATGCGGCAAAACGGGCAGAAATCTTTGCCCGCTTGCAAGCGGCAAATC
>CAZOBT010000016.1:0-16257 GCA_964578025.1 uncultured Rhodocyclaceae bacterium
TTGATCCGTTAATCGTCGGTCGGGCGCATGTGGTGTATGAACGCGGTGAGAAATCGATCTCAGCGATTCTGTAAACCAGCAACACGAAACACACTAGTAGCCAAGAAGAAAAGAGCGGTTTTGTGGCATCATCAAGCTCATGGAACCGCTTTCTTTATCAATCTACCTTTCCTTGGCAAGTTTCCTGTGCACCTTTATCGCACTCGGCTTTGCCTTGAGTTTACTTCGGCAGCATGAGCCACTGCGTTTAGCATGGGGCGCGTTGGTAATGATGTTGTGTTTATCGCTGTACCGACAATTGGATGAGCTACTGTGGTTGTTGCATACCAATATTTATGACCTAAGTGGCTTAGGTTTAGCGTGTGCGCAAACCGTACTTTTATGCTTTGCCTTGTTTGTGATTCGACAATTTACACAGCGGGGCATTGTGGCAAAGCCGTAATTGCTCCAGTTTTTCTTGCCTCCACCCAGAGCACTTCGGCATCGGTGACAATGCAATCTAAGGCTTGGTCATGGGCTTCTGGGTGAATGCTGGGAACTTGGCAAAAATCGAAGCCTAAGCCAATGCAATACGGGCGCGGTTGTAGCATGGCTAAGGTACGGTCGAAATAGCCGCCACCATAACCTAAGCGATACCCAGCGGCATCAAAGGCATTGACGGGTAATAGCAAAATGTCAGGAATCACATTTTCCCCGGCAACTGGGGTTGGAATGCCGTAACGATCTTTTTGTAACGCTGCCCCAAGTTCCCATGTGCGAAATACCAGCGGTTGATCAGTCGCCAGCACCACAGGTAAAGCGACTTTGCCGCCACTTGCTTGCCAAGCGTAAATCATGGGTAGAATGTCAGGCTCTTGCCGATACGGCCAACAAAATCCCAATAACACACCAGAACAGGTGCTTAACAAGTCTTGTACGTGCTGACACACCAAGCGAGAACGCCGGGCATACTCGCTGGCAGATAAACTTTCTCGACGCGCCAACATCGTTTGGCGTAAGTTTTTCCGCCAACTTGCTCGCTCACTCAGCGTTACTGCGTCTGCACACCCTACGCTTTCTCCTGCTTCTGTCATGATAAGAATTCCGCCTATGAAATTAAAAACGATAGCCCTTAGCCTTGCTTTATCTTTACCACTCAGTGGCGCGGCACAAGAAACCGTCAGTGATGTCAAAATTCTGCAAGCCCGTGAGGCCGCAAAAGCCAATGATAAAGCCCGCTTAATTCGCCTGACGAGCGAAGCCGAAGGCCATGAACTTGCCCCTTGGGTGGAATATTGGGCATTACGCACCAATATCGAAAGCAGCGATCCCGAAGCCATTCGCAGTTTTTTACAACGCTACGATGTCAGTTACCCTGCCGAAAAAATGCGCATGGATTGGCTGCGTTTGTTAGGCAAACAAGGGCGTTGGGAAGAATTTAAACCGGAATTTGCCAAACTCCGTGCACCTGAACAAGATGTGACTTGCTACAACTGGCAAGCCCGTTGGCAACAACGTGATGCCAGTGTTTTGGATGAAGTTGTTCCCTTATGGCTGGGTTTACCCGATGCACCCGAAGCCTGCCGCCCGGTTTTAGAAGCTTTAATTTGGGAAAAACGCGCTTTAGCCGATAACGTGTGGCAACGGATTCGCCGCCAAGTCGAAGCTAACCGCCTTGGTAGCGCACGCTCAACCATGGTGTATTTGCCACCTAGCCAAACCCCTGATCCCCGCGAGCTTGATCTGGTTGTAGATCGCCCAATTATTGCGGTGGTCAGTTGGGCTAACCAAAGCAGCTTATCTAAGGCACAACGCGAACTGGCTGCATTAGCGATTAGCCGTTTGGCGCGCGGCAATCCGACACAAGCTGCCCAGCAATTTGCGCGTTTAGAATCCATGCTCGAACCTAGCCAAAAACAATGGGTCTGGGGGCAACTGGGCTGGCAAGCTGCCACCCGGCATTTGCCCGAGGCATTGAGTTACTACAAACAAAGCGGGGCAAATTACGAACATTCCGATGACGTGCAGCAATGGCATGTCCGTGCGGCCTTACGTGCTGGGGATTGGGCGGAAGTACAACAAAGTATTGAACAAATGTCACCGCAACTCGCTGCCCTGCCGGATTGGACATATTGGCTCGGTCGTGCGTACAAAGCCAATGGGCGGTTAGAACAGGCCAATGCCCTATTTTTACGCATTGCGGGACAAGCCAATTTCTATGGCAATCTGGCAGATGAAGAACTAGGGAAAACCATCTCTGTACCAACGCAAGCCACCCCTAGCAACCGTGATGAACTAGAAAAAGCCATTAGTACCCCCGGCCTCCGTCGTGCCTTAAACCTAATTCGCCTAGAAATGCGCACAGAAGGGGTAGCGGAATGGAATTGGACGTTACGTGGCATGAATGACCGTGAGCTGTTAGCAGCGGCTGATCTTGCGCGTTTACAACGGGTTTTTGATCGTGCCATCAGTGCGGCAGATCGCACCAAAAATGAACATGACTACAGCCTGCGCTATCTTTCCCCCTATGCCGAACAAGTACGTCCCGCCGCCCAAAATCAAGGGGTAGATGATGCGTGGGTTTATGGCCTGATGCGCCAAGAAAGTCGTTTCATTACCTCCGCACGTTCTAATGTTGGTGCGTCTGGCTTGATGCAGCTCATGCCTGCCACAGCACGTTGGGTTGCCAAACAAGTTGGTTTACGTAACTTCTCGCAAAGCCAAGTCAATGACATTGAAACCAATGTCTTATTAGGTACAACCTATATGCGTTTGGTGTTAGAAAGCCTAGATAAGCATCCCGTATTAGCCTCTGCCGCCTACAACGCTGGCCCAGGTCGCGCTCGACAATGGAAGGGAGATCGCCCCTTAGAAGGCGCGATTTACGCCGAAACCATTCCATTTAGCGAAACCCGCGATTATGTGAAAAAGGTGATGAGTAATGCGGTGTTTTATTCGGTGTTATTTAATGGACGTGCGGAGTCATTAAAAAATCGCTTAGGGGTAATTACAGCAAAGAACCCACAAGAAGCCCAAAAACCCGAGGAATTGCCTTAAAATTCCGGCCTTTGCGCAAATCTGCTTAAATCTGCTTTTTGGGGCTGTAAATGACTATTAAAAAGGTATTGTTATTGGGTGGCAGTGGTTTTGTTGGAACATACATTGCCAACCGCTTATGTGAACGTGGCGTACAAGTCACTGTACCCACCCGCCGTCGTGACCGTACCAAAGCTCTCATCATGTTGCCCAAAGTCGACATGGTGCAGGCAAATATCCATGATGAAGCACAATTGGCAGAGTTGGTAAAAGGCCAAGATGCGGTAATTAACTTAGTTGGCATTCTGCACAGTAGCGATGTTGCCTTGCCGTACAGCCGTGATTTTGCTCAGGCACATATCGAATTGCCAAAGAAAATCATCGCCGCCTGTAAAGCCGCTGGCGTGCGTCGCTTTTTGCACATGAGTGCCTTAAAAGCGGATGTTAACGGCCCTTCTGAATACCTTCGTTCTAAAGGCCAAGGCCAACAAGACGTTCTCGCAGCGCAAGGTGAGTTGGATGTGACGGTGTTCCGTCCCTCTGTGATCTTCGGTTTGGGTGACTCTTTCTTGTCGATGTTTGCTGGCCTGTTGAAAAAGCTGCCCGTCTTCCCCTTGGGCTTTGGGCAAGCACGTTTTCAACCTGTGTGGGCAGGTGATGTCGCCGATGCCTTCGTGAATGCCATCACTGACGTAACGACCTTTGGGCAAGCCTATGATTTAGTCGGCCCCAAAACCTATACCTTGCGGGAATTGGTGGATTACGTTGCCGAATTAACTCGCAGCAAAGCCCGCATCATCACTTTGCCCGAAGGCTGGGCGTACTTCCAAGCGGGGGTAATGTGGTTAGCTCCACAACCCATGTTGTCACCCGATAACTTACGTTCGATGGAAGTGGATAGTGTGGCTGACGCACAAAGCAAGCCTTTCCCCGGCTTACAAGCCACGGCCTTAGAAGCTATCGCACCAAGCTATGTGTCGGGCAATACACCGAAAGGCCGTTTAGACGGCTTCCGCTTCCGCGCAGGGCGGTAATTTTGCAAATTTACACCGTAGGAGGAGCGGTACGAGATGCCCTCCTCGGTCGTCCGGTTGCCGACTACGACTATGTGGTAGTCGGTGCTAGCCCGGAACAAATGCTTGCCCTTGGCTATTTGCCGGTGGGCAATGATTTCCCGGTGTTTTTACACCCACAAACCCATGCCGAATATGCCTTAGCACGCACCGAGCGTAAAAGCGGGCAGGGCTATCATGGTTTTACCTTTCACACCGCCCCTGATGTCAGTTTAGAAGACGATTTATATCGTCGTGATTTGACCATCAATGCAATGGCCATGACGGCAAGCGGTGAGATCATTGATCCTTACGGTGGACAAACCGATCTGGCGAATAAATGCCTCCGCCATGTCAGTACCGCCTTTGTCGAAGACCCAGTACGCATTCTGCGTTTAGCGCGATTTGCGGCACGCTTACCCGATTTTTCTGTCGCCCCTGAAACCTTGGCTCTCATGCAAAACATGGTGGCAGCAGGGGAAATTGACCACCTTGTTCCTGAACGTGTATGGCAAGAATTGGCAAAGGGCTTAGGCGAAGCGCACCCGGCGCGTATGTTTGAGGTTTTGCGCCAATGCGGGGCATTAGCACGTTTATTGCCAGAATTAGATGCCTTGTTTGGCGTGCCACAACGTGCCGAAGTCCATCCCGAAATTGATGCCGGGGTACATACCTTATTGGTCTTAACAGAAGCCGCGCACACACAACAGCCCTTAGCCGTGCGTTTTGCGGTGTTGTTGCATGATCTTGGCAAGGCCACAACCCCCGCTGAGTTTTTACCTCGCCATCCGGGGCATGAGGTGCGTAGTGCGGCCTTGATTGAACCAATTTGCCAACGCTTGCGCGTCCCTAGCGAATGCCGTGATCTCGCCCGCTTATTCGCCAGCTTGCATGGACAATTGCATCAGGTAAAAACCTTACCCGTTGCGGCGATTAGCGAGGTCTTAGCCAAAGCGGATGTGCTGCGTCGCCCCGAGCGTTTTGCCCTCTTGCTGGCAGCGGCAGAGTGCGATTTTCATGGGCGTACAGGTTTTACAACTGCGCCCTATCCACAACGCGCCCTCTGGCAACGGGCGATGCAAGCATTTATCGGCGTTAATGCCGGGGAAATCGCCCAAGCCTGCCGCAACAAAGCAGAAATTCCACAACACGTCGCTGCCGCACGTTTGCAAGCTGTCGCCACAGCCCTGTAAGCCTTGGCTGAATTTGCTTGCTTATAACACCCGCGATAACAAGGCCAATAAGGCAGAAAGAATCAGGGTAGAGGTCAACGGAAAGTAGTAGTCCCGACCCCGCCAGCGTAAGTGCAGATCGCCTGGTAACTGCCCAAACGGGACTTTACGCTTGAGATGGGGCAAAAATGCTCCCATGACAACAAGGGCAATCACCACAGTAAGTATCCACTTCAACATAATAAAAGTAGGGAGCGTGCTTGCCCGCAACGGAAAATCGGCATTAAATCACGCCTCTTCCCGTTCTCCCTACGCTGGAGCAGAAATTGAGTACAAAAAAAGCAACAACTCGGAAAACAGCCCCCCCCTCTTCCGTTAGCACCGCCATGCCTGAGAGCACCAGTCCCCCCACCATCCAACATCGCCAAATCAATGGCTTAGAACTCCTTTCTGCCTATCCCAGCCAAGCAAGCCGTCACCAAGTGCCACTGCTGTTTGTGCATGGCGCGTTTGCGGGGGCATGGATGTGGGCAGATCATTTTCTGCCGTGGTTTGCCGCACAAGGCTTCCAAGCCCATGCCGTGTCTTTACGTGGGCATGGCGAAAGTTCGGGCAAAGACACCCTGCATCGTTTTGGCATTAGCGATTATGTCGATGATTTAGAAACAATTATTCAAGAATTAGGGGTACGCCCGGTGTTGATTGGGCATTCGATGGGCGGTTATGTGGTGCAACGTTATATTGAGCAACACGCTGTTCCCGCCACCGTGTTGCTCTGTTCCGTACCACCCCAAGGCTTATTTGCGGCGCAATTTCATTTGGTTTTACGTCGCCCCGATTTATTTTTTGAAATTAACCGCTTGTTATCTGGGCATGATGTCGATTTGCAGATCGTAAAAGATGCCTTATTTGCGCAAGATGTGGAGATGGCGATTGTCGAAAAATTTTATCGCACCATGCAGCTTGAATCCCAACGCGCGATTTGGGACATGACCCTGTTTCATTTGCGTTCTTGGAATAGCTTGCCGACACCACCAACGTTGGTCTTAGGGGCAGAAGATGACCTTTTAGTCCCGGCCTTCTTGGTACAATCAACCGCCAGAACATTTGGTCTATCAGCAAAGATTTTCCGCCATATGGGGCATGGCGTGACGCATGAACCAAACTGGCAAGAAGTCACGAGCTATATTGCTGATTGGTTATGTAGCCAAGGTTTATAAGGAACTTCTGCACGATCCAGTTAATCTGAGGCAGCAAACTTTAATAATTCTAATTTGTGCGGAAAATAGGCAGGAAAAGATGCAAGAAAAAATTTACAATTTGCGCCTTATCTGCATAACTGCCTTTTTCCCCTGTTTGGTTTTTTCCCTGCAACATAATGAGCGATAAAAATCCTACCCCAACCAGCGACGATACCGAGTTTGATTTACTCGGTGATTTTGACCCCCAGCATCTTGAGGAAATCGCCCGCCAACAAGCGGCTTTGGAGCAGAAAAATTATGGTGCGCGAGGCGGAAGTGATCTGCAATTTCCCAGCATCAATCCTGGTAGTGCGCAGCAAGCCGAACAGGCTCGGCGGATGCAACAGATGGATGCGCAACTTGCCAACGCAAGCCAAGATGGCAGCCCCTTTGCCGATTCTTTGTTTGCAGGGGCTGGTTTATTGGGTAATTTGCGCCAACAAGCCGAGGCAAAACAACGAGCAGAAGCACGCGATGCAAGAGCGCGGGATGTTGTTAGCGTGCGTCTGGATTATCCCTTACGCCAAATTTTTTCTTACCTGAATGAATTGGTACAGCTCCTGAATGAGCTGCTCCCCCCGATTAAGAAGGAATTTAGCTTAGGCACAAGTGCAGCCCTCAGCAATATGAATTGGAAGCAGGGGTTTTGTGATTACCGCAGCCGCATGGAAGACCACGGCGAAATGTTCATGGCGGTGAGTTTTTCTTACACCATGATGGGCAAAGAACCGTTGCGGGTAGAACGCGAGAGCAGCCAGATTCGTAAATTCCATGAAACGCTGCATGAATATCAGTTGAAATTTACCAGCCAAGAATTCCGTAATGAACGGCATTATGTCGATCGTGCCATCTTTACCGTTGAACCAACGCTGCCAGTTTACGCCGATTGGATTGCCGATTATGAACAAGGGGCGTTACGTTTACGCACCGTCAATCTAGGCCGTTTGGGCGTAAATGATTACCTGATTCAACCCGTTGCCGTGACCGAGCCTTTATTAGAGCAATTCTCAAAACTGGTCTTGGGCGAGCCTAATCGCTTCCCGAGTATGGTACGAGCGCAAAACGCACTGGTGAAGTTTTAACCTAACTTCCAACTTGCCGCACTTAAATCATGCCAAATAAAAAACTCCCCAGCGGGGAGTTTTTTATTGCTGGCCACAAACTGATGCGTGGGCTGGGCGATAGCTTACTTCGCGGCTAAACGAATCGCGCCATCTAAGCGGATTACTTCGCCATTCAGGTAGCTGTTTTCGGCAATGTGTTGTACCAATTTTGCATATTCAGCCGGTTTGCCCAAACGTGAAGGGAAAGGCACCATTTTGCCGAGGGCATCTTGTACTTCTTGCGCCATGCCTAAGAGCATTGGTGTTTCCATAATGCCGGGGGCAATCACCATCACACGAATACCATGCCGCGCTAATTCACGCGCTACAGGCAAAGTCATCGCCACAATCCCACCTTTGGAAGCAGAGTAAGCGGCTTGCCCTAATTGGCCTTCAAACGCCGCCACCGAAGCGGTGTTGATAATCAAACCACGTTCGCCTTGGGCGTTGGGTTCATTTTTTGCCATCGCCTCTGCTGCCAGACGCAGCATATTGAATGAGCCAATCAAATTCACCTGAATGCACTTGCTAAAGCTGGCTAAACGATGTGGGCCTTCTTTGCCTAAGACCTTTTCACCGGGGGCAATCCCAGCACAGTTCACCAAGCCATGTAACGCGCCAAATTCGCTCACTGCCGTATTCACCGCCGCTTGCGCACTGGCTTCGTCCGTTACGTCAGTGGCAACGAAAACGGCATTCGCGCCCAATTCAGCGGCTAACGCCGTGCCAGCCTCTTGATTCATATCGGCAAGCACCACTTTGCTGCCTGCGGCGATAAGTTGCCGCGCACTTGCTGCCCCTAAGCCAGAGGCTGCGCCCGTCACCAAAAACACACTTTGCTGCAATTCCATCAAGTTCTCCTTGTGCTGATCTGCTGTTGTTAGAAAAGAGGCTTAAGCGCGTAGACTGCTTGCAGTTGACGTAAACGTCAACCTGCTAGATCACGCCCTAAGCCTCTTCGCCATCAGAACTTGGGGTGGGGGTGGGGGCAAAGGGGCGGGGAGTCAGTGCTTTTTTGGCAGAAAGCAGTTTGTTCAATAAATCAAACCAGAAGGGTGCGCCAAAGGAAATGGCAATTGCCGAAATCAGCCAGCCGATCCATTGTGTCCAAGAACCATGAATCCACGCATCGACCAGCGCGTATTTGCGTCCATCCCAACCAATTGGAATATTCACCATGCTGCTTGCTTCAATCGTGGCATTGGGGTTATTGCGATTCTTTATGGTCGCAGGCAAGGTTTGATGCACGATTTGCTGCATTAACTGACGCACGGCTTGGCAAGCCACCGGATCGGGGGCATTACTCACATTCGTGTTGTTTGCCGTTGTGTTGGCGTTGGCGGGGGGATTGCCAGCAGCGACTTCAGCCGCTTCATTACTGCTCACCGTGCCAACCGCGCTATTGCCTAAAGAAATGCTATTACCGCCGGGGCTAGGTAAACGACTACAGTTTTGCAACTGCTGCACACTTTGCGTTTGGCTAATGCTTTCCGCAAAGGCCAACATTTGCTCACGCCCGGCTTTGTCTTCATAAAGGTGGCGGGTGATGTACAAGGTATCAATATTCGCCGTCATGGCAATACACAAGCCAACCCCAAAGCTACACAGCTTCATGCGCTGTTGATATTTCTGCCCCAAATCCGCTAAGGCATGTTCCATCCATGCGGCAGATTCATGTAAGAAAAACTGCACATCGCCGCCGCTGGTATGTGCAATGGCAAAAAAGGCTTGTTTAGCGCGGGAGTCTGGTAGCAAATCCAAGCCTTCGCGAATGCCATCAATCGTCGCTTTCCCCGTCACCGCCCCCGAATCTGCTACCGAGGCAATCATGCGCATGGTGGTCAGCGGATCAAGCATCGCGCCATTCGATTGTAGAAATTGGTGCAATGGCGCGATATTGGGGAAATCTTCGACCACACGGCGAAAGCCATTACCGTTGAATAAGTCGTTTAAGGAATGCTGCAACACTTTACGCCGCCAATGCCCCAGTTCGGCAAACCATTGGTTAATCACTGTCACCAACAAGCTCGCCCCCAGATAGATAACAACGAGGCCAATTGCTACGTCAAGAAACGCGGTTAGATTCATCAAAACTCCTTGCGAAACCACAGAAATGCCGACACCACGACCGATGCGCGGATGGCCTTAGTGCAAAAAACGAAGTGTAGGGGGGAATGTGGATTATTTCACCTCAAACCCAAGGGAAATCTTGGCTAATCCAGCCAATCATCACTGTCGCGGCTGGCAGGAGGGGGTTGCAGCGTGCCAAATTCGTGCTGCAACCACGGTTCGCCTTGTTCAAGCAAAAAATAGCGAAAGGCTTCTGCCATCGGTGACAGGGTGCGGTTATGGCTATGGGCGATATGCCAATGGCGCAGAATCGGCATCCCTTCCACCTCTGGCACACACAGCCGCCCGCTTTGCAGTTCTAAGCTCACCGCATGTAGCGACGTTAGCCCCACGCCCAACCCCGCCATCACCCCTTGTTTAATCGTTTCGTTTGATTCCATTTCCATTAAAAACCCCGGTTCAACATGGTGTTCATGGAAATATTGATCCAAGGTCGCCCGCGTCCCCGACCCCGCTTCCCGTGCTAGAAACGTGGCTTGGGCAAAGCTTAAGGCCGGGACAAAATCGCAGTTGGCAAAGGGATGATTCGGGGCGGCGATTAAGACTAAAGGATGTTGCGCAAAGCGTTCAGCGCGTATCCCCACCCCATTCGGTGGCCTGCCCATGACCGCCAGATCAACCTCTTGCCCGAGCAATTTATCCACAATCTGCTGGCGATTGCCGACTTCTAAACTAAAGTGAATCGCCGGGTGTTCGGCGCGAAATTTCGCCAGTAAATGCAGCAAAAAATACCGCGCCGTCCCCACCATCCCAATCTTCAACCGCCCGCCCTTCAAGCCGCGAAACCGCTCCACCATATCTTCCGCGTCTTGCACCGAGCCAAGGATTTTCTTGGCATGAACCAGCAAATATTCGCCAGTAAACGTCAATGACACATTGCGCCCACTACGATCAAACAAGGGCAGCCCCACCTGTGTTTCCAGTTCCTTAATCTGCATCGACACCGCAGGCGGCGTAAGATGCAAGGCCTCCGCCGCTTGGTGAAAGCTCAAACGCTTCGCCACTTCACAAAAAATCCGCAACTGGCGCAAAGTCAGGTTTTTCATGGTTTGCTTCGGGTAGGGGTAAAAAAGTTAAGTGGGAAAGACCATTTTATTGCATTTGGTCTATTCATTAAAGAATAAAGTAGGACATTGTTTATTTGGCAATTTTTAATTTGGTCTTTAATTTCTGTAGGCGCAAGAAATGGTATTCGTCTAGCGGTAGAGATCAATGTCGCACCCAGAAGCAGTTTCATGCTGTACAGCGATATTCTTCTCTTACTATAAACGAGAAAAATCACATAAAAATCAAATTTCTAAGAACTCACAAAGAGTAGGGATTTGCCATTTGCGTACTCTTGCGCCAACGCAAGATTTCCCCGGCTGGCTTAGGGTATGATTGCCGCCCATTACAACGAGGGAGGATAAAAAAGCATGGTTCAAGATGGCGAACAGCACGGCAAAGGGCAGCAAGATGGGGCTGCACAAAACAAAACTCTATACGCTAAAGGCATGACAATGAAAAAACGGATTTCTTCGCTGTTGCTCGCATTGGGGATGGCGACAGTTGGCGGCTTGGCACACGCTGGGGATGTGGCGATTGTGTTGAATTCGGGGGATGGTAGCGTTAGCTTGATTGATACCACGACTTACAAAGTCGTAGGCAAACATGATACCTGCAAAGAACCACATCATTTAATGACAACTTTAGATGACAAGTCGGTGATTGTGGCCTGTGCGATTTCGAATGAACTCGTATTTTTTGACCCCAAAACCGGCAAAGAACAAAAGCGGATCAAGGATATTTCCGACCCCTATCACCTCGGTTTTTCGCCCGATGGCAAATGGTTTGTCTCTAACTCGCTGCGCTTAGATCGTGTTGATATTTACGATGCGAAAGACTTTTCCTTAAAGGTGCGTATCCCCGCGCCGAAAGCCCCTTCGCACATGGTGTTTGATAACAAGAGCGAATATGTCTTTATCACCTTGCAAGATACCAACGAGGTGATGGCGATCAATCTGAAAACCATGAAGGAAGAATGGAAAGTCCCCGTTGGCCCCACCCCCGCCGGGATCATGATGACCCCCGATAACAAGCAGTTGCTCGTGGCGATCATGGGCGCAAACTATTTTGAAGTCATTGATTGGAAAGCCAAGAAGAGTGTGAAGAAGGTTGAAACCGATACCTCTACGCATAACTTCCATCCCAAAGGTGACGGGCGGCATTACTTCATTTCCAATCGTGCGGTGTCTGGCGGCAGTATTTCCGTGCTGGATGTGCAAGACATGAAGATTGTGGACAAATACGACGTGCCCGGCGGCCCTGACGATATGGAAATTCGTGCCGATGGCAAAGAGCTATGGACGACGGCGCGTTTCGCCCGCAAAGTGCGCGTCATTGATTTAACCACGAAGAAGATCAAAGAATCGATCAGCGTCGGTAATTCACCACATGGCGTGTTCTTCCTTAACCACGCCCCTCGGAAGTAAGCCTATGTTTGTCCCCATGTTGCGTCGTACCTGTCTGAGTACGCTGAAGGCGAGTGTGACTGTTGCGGCAATGACCGCATTGCTAGCAATGCACATCACCACCGCTCACGCTGCCCCCGCTTGCCAAGGCACGCTGTATTTGACCTTTGACACGGGCAATATGCGCCATGCCGAGTTGATTGCCGAGACCTTAAAAAAGCATCAGGTCAAAGCCACGTTCTTTGTGGCGAATGAAAAAACGTGGCAAGGCGGGATGTCTTTAGATGCAACATGGGCGAATTATTGGCAAGCCCGGGTAAACGAAGGCCATGCCTTTGGCAGTCATACCTGGCGGCATGGCAGTTTCCGTGAGGATGTGGGCGACAAGGTGCGTTATCGCTTGATGGATGGCAAGGTGGAAGTGTTGGATGCAGCGGCGATTTGCCAAGAATTACGCCACGCCGATCAACGCTTTCAAGAGCTGACCGGGCGTAAGCTCAATGTCTTGTGGCGTGCTCCCGGTGGGCGCACCACGCCCAACACCCTCCGCGCCGCGACGGCTTGTGGCTATCAACACATGGGTTGGGCGGCGGCAGGCTTTTTAGGTGATGAATTGCCCTCCGACAGCTACCCGAATCAAGCCTTGGTGCAACGTGCCTTAGCCAATCTGAAAGATGGCGATATTGTCATGGCGCATTTGGGCATTTGGTCGCGCAAAGACCCCTTTGCCCCGATGTTTGATGGCTTGATTAGCGGCTTAAAAGCCAAGGGCTTTTGCTTTGCCACCTTGCCTAAACCCTGAGCGAGATTTTTTCCTTTTTCCTTTGTTTTTGCGTGAGCCTGAGGTACACCATGCTTGAACTGTTGGATAGCGTGTTTGCTGCATTACTTGATTTCTTTGCCTTGCTTCAAGGTTGGTTGCTGGAAAACATCGTGCAACCCGTATTTGTCCCGTTGGGCTGGGCAGCCTATTTAGAACCCGCGTTTGATGGTTTAGGCTTGTTCTTGTTCGGGGTGTTGCAACTCGCCTTAATCTACGTTTTATTTCGCCCACTCGAAGCCTTATGGCCGGTGGAGCAATGGCAAGACCGCAAGGCGGTGCGGGTTGATGTGTTGTACACCTGTTTAGATCGCTTAGGGGTTGTTCCCTTAGGCGTATTTCTCTTACTCGCGCCCTTGTTTATGGAAGTGGATGGTTGGTTGCGTTTCCATGACTTGATTCCGCCGCAGTTAGAGGATTTCGTGCCGAATCTGGATCAGCGTCCGCTGCTCAGTTTCTTTATTTACTTGTTGATCTTTGACTTTGCCGAATACTGGCGGCATCGCTTGGCACATACTTGGAAAGCATGGTGGGCATTACATGCGATTCACCATAGCCAACGGCAAATGTCTTTTTGGGCTGATAGCCGCAATCACCTTTTAGACAACGTTATCGCTGGCTTATGGTTTGCGGTCTTGGCCTTGCTGATTGGTGTGCCACCGATGCACTTTGTTGAATTAACGGTGTTAATCAGTAGCGTCGAAAATTTATCGCACATCAATGCCAAAATTTCCTTTGGCACATGGGGCGAACGCTTAATCGTTAGCCCACGTTATCACCGTTGGCATCATGCCTTGACCTTGCCTGAAGGTAAGCGATTCCGTTACGGCTGTAACTTCGCCATTTTGTTCCCAATTTGGGATTGGCTCTTTGGTACGCAATACCTGAATAAAGCATGGGTTGCCACCGGAATTGCCGATGGCACCTTCCCCGATGATGGCGCGAAGGCAGGCTTTTGGCAGCAACAATGGGAAGGCTTGCAAGCGATGTGGGCGGCCTTGCGCCCAGCGCGGCAACAGCTCAAAGCCTAAGGCGGGAAAGGGATGGCGGCGGCTAGCTCCAGCTCCAATCTGCAATCCACTCGCCCCTATTGTGGTCGCTTTGCCCCGTCACCGACGGGGCCTTTGCATTTTGGCTCCTTGGTCGCGGCGGTTGGGAGTTATCTCGCTGCCAAGCAGCAGGGCGGGCAATGGTTGGTACGCATTGAAGACATTGATACCCCGCGCAATGTACCGGGTGCAGATACAGAAATTTTGCGCACCTTGGAAGCCTTTGGTTTGACGTGGGATGGCACGGTCATTTGGCAAAGCCAACGCCTTGCCGCCTATCAAGAAGCCTTGGACTACCTGATCCAAACGCACAAAGCCTATCCCTGCGCGTGTTCCCGCAAAGAAATTGCCGATTCCCACGCCCGTCCCGCCCTAGATGGCGGCTTGGCGTATCCCGGTACGTGTCGTAATGGCTTACCACCCGGACGCACGGCGCGGGCGTGGCGGTTACAGGTTGATGATGCAGAAATTGGCTTTGTCGATGCGCGGCAAGGCTGGCAAGCCCAGCATTTACAACGCGATGTCGGGGATTTTGTGTTGCGTCGCGCCGATGGTTTATTTGCCTATCAACTAGCGGTCGTGGTTGATGACGCATGGCAAGGGATAACGCATATTGTGCGGGGGGCGGATTTGCTGGCCTCGACCCCACGCCAGATTTTTCTGCAACAACAACTCGGCTACCCCACGCCAAGTTATACGCATTTGCCTTTGGTACTAAATGCGGCAGGGGAAAAACTTTCCAAACAAACCCGCGCCCCGGCCTTGGTGATTCATGAAGCCATCCCACAACTCCTCGCCGCCCTCGCCTTTCTCAACCACCCTACCCCTGTTCCCCCTGCCAGCGAATTTGCCAATGTGGCAGAGGTCTGGGCGTGGGTATTTCAGGAAAATGCAGGGGGAAAAAGGTGATTAGCCATTGAATTTAAGCCAAAATTATTTGGTCTAAAGATCAATTAGGCTTACCTAGCAAGCTAAAAAGGCCAAATTTATATTTGGCCTTTTTTATTGCCCAGTTTGTGCCACAAACCCAGCAGGTACAGGGGCTTTGCTGCGCGTGGCGTAGTCAAAGAAGATGATGCCGGTTTTACCGCGTGCCACTTCCCGCCCGCTGGCTTTGTCCTTGATTTGCCACACCAGATCACAGCCAAAGGGGCTGAAATCGCTCGCGCCCATGCTCACGACCATCGTTTCACCATGAAAGGCTTCGGAGCGATATTGCGCGGCGGCATCAGCAACGATAATGCCGACGCTACCCTCGACATTCAGCTCGGTGTAACCCATCGACTTAAAGAAACGCAAACGCGCTTCGGACACTACGCCAAACAACTGCGCATTATCTAAATGATTGCCATAGTTGATATGTGACAGATACAACTGAATTTCGGTGCTAAAGGCAAAGCTGGCGGGCAGATCAATTTTGATACGGGGCATGGAATAACCTCAAAAATAAGGGAGCGTCTTTAAGCTGCGGATGGGTTTGCCCAAGCCATTAAGCCCGCCAAAATCCCCGCATCGGCAGGGGCGGTCAGGATCACTTGGGTAAGACCAAGGGCGGCGGCTTGCTCGGCAATACGTTGGTGGGGGACGAAGATCGGCGTTTTTTGCAAATAGGCTTGCCCGGCGGCAGGCAAGGTTTGCCATAGGTAACGTAAGCCTTCACTACTGGAAATGGTCAGGGCAGATATGCCTTGCTCTCCTTGCGCTTCTTGCTTTTCCCACGCGTTGAGCAAGACTTCAATGCCCAAGGGCGGGCCAAGGCGACGATAACAGGGGATCGGGATCACGCTTGCCCCGCGTTCGCTCAAGGTTTGCGCCAACAAGTCGCGTCCACCTTCGCCTTTAAATAAGGCTATACGTTTGCCTGCGACGTGTGCGGCAGCCAGTTCGGGTAGGGCGAGTAAGGCTTCCGAATCGAATTGTGTCGTTGGCGCGAGGCAATCATGTAGGCCGTAACTGGCTAAACGGCGTACCGTACCTTGTCCCACGGCGGCACAGCGCAAATGCGTAGGCCAAGGGGCAAGACCTGAAATGGCTGGCATGGTGCAAGCCGCTTGAATCGCCGGAACACTCCAACTCACCGCATTCGGGCTAATAAAAATGGCAAGGTCGAAGGCGGAGATTGCCGCTATCGCCGCCGTGAGTGGTGCGGGGTCTTGCGGCGGCACAATGCTTAACAGCGGATAGGCCAACACCGTCCCCCCCGCTGCGGTGATTGCCGCACACAA
>CAZOBT010000016.1:16357-18107 GCA_964578025.1 uncultured Rhodocyclaceae bacterium
GCCAAAATGGCTTCCGCCCCTTGGTCGCGTAATTGTTGTGCCAGCGTTTTGCCGAGTTGTTCCGCCTCACGACGTGCGCCACGAATTTCCCCACTGACAATGTGCTGCCCATCGGGCGTAGCGACAAAGCCGCGTAAGTACAGGGTGGCGTTTGTGTTGTCTTGACCTGCCTCGCCTTCTAACACGGCATAACCGCCTAATGGCACTTGGCAACTCCCGCCTAAGGCACGGGAAAAGGCGCGTTCAGCAAAGACGCAATCGGCGGTATCGGCATCGTATAAAGGTGCAAGCCATGTCGCAATTTCTGGGCGATCGGCTGGGATTTCAATACCTAATGCCCCTTGCCCCGGTGCGGGCAGGGATTGCTCTGGCGAGAGAATGGCGCGGATACGGTCTTGTAAGCCTAAACGCAGCAAGCCCGCCGCCGCGAGGATAATCGCATCGTATTGACCTTCATCCAATTTGCGTAAGCGGGTATCCAAATTGCCGCGCAAGCTACGGATTTCCAAATGTGGATAGTTGGCACGCAAAATGGCTTCGCGGCGCAAGCTAGACGTGCCAACAATCGCCCCCGCAGGAAGTTCAGCCAAACTGGCATAACGGGGCGAGACCAAGGCATCACGCGGATTTTCCCGCGCCGGAATGGTGCTTAACAAAAAGCCGTCGGGCATTTCCATTGGCACATCTTTTAACGAATGCACCGCTAAATCAGCGCGGCCTTCTTGCATTGCCACTTCTAATTCTTTAATAAACAAACCTTTACCGCCAACTTGTGACAAGGGGCGATCCAAAATTTGGTCGCCACGGGTGGTCATGCCCAAAATGACGATCTCGGCAGCAGGGTATAAACTCGCCAAACGGTCGCGGATATGTTCCGCTTGCCACATGGCAAGGCGTGATTCACGCGAGGCAATCACAATACGAGAGGGGGTAGCAGATGGAGAAGAAGTGGCACTCATGGCAATCACACTGGCAGCGTCAAAGAAGGCAAATAAGGAGCGGGATTCTAACATGGCTGATATGGCTGATTTTTGTACCCGGTTTGCTCACTCCCTTGGTAGCGTTTGCCAATAAAGTGGAGATTCCCCCCGCGCAAAATCTCCAAGCGGAAGCGGCACAAGCGGTAAAAAATGGCTGGCCTTTGGTCGTGTTATATAGCCGGGAAGATTGTGGTTTTTGCCGCCGCATTAAACGCGATCACTTGGTGCATTTACTGCATGACCCCGCCTTTCAACATAAAGTCGTGGTACGCGAAATTTCCCAAGATAAACCCTTACCCTTAGTCGATTTCCAAGGCAAAGCCACCCAACACGATAAATATGCACGGAAAGAGGCGATTAACTTTGTTCCGGTTGTGGCGTTCTACGGCATACGCGGCGAAACCCTTGCTCCAACGCTGATGGGGGCACGTATTCCCGATTTTTATCAAACCGATTTAGAACAAGCGGTCATGCAGGCTCGGGCAGAAATTTTGAAGGGGAAGTAAGCCAAGGGGTATTTCTATTCACTGCCTTGTCACACAACATAGGCCAACAGCAAACCAATAAAAACTACCATGCCAAAGTAGTTGTTATGGCGGAAGGCTTTGAAGCATTTGAAGGGTTCGCGCTCGCGGATTAGGGTGTGGTGATACAGCGCGATCACCGTAGCGGCAGCCATTCCGGCGAAGTAAGGCCACACTAAGGCATGTTGCCAGCCCACCCACGCCAAAATGCCCAAGGTGGCGGCGTAACACAGCATGATTGCGGCA
>CAZOBT010000017.1:0-6797 GCA_964578025.1 uncultured Rhodocyclaceae bacterium
GGGACGGAAGGCATTGGCTAGGGTTTGCCATGTGTAATCTTGGCCTTCTTTCACTGCCGTTTAGATGTCAGTGCCAGCGGCTAAACAGGCGGCAATCGCCGAAGCCAAGGTGCAGCCTGAACCATGATAACTCCCGGGCAAACGTTCCCAATTATCGCTACGCAAGCGTAAGCCATTTTCGCCATACAGGGAGTTGGTCACTTGGCTGGTGTTTTCGTGTGTGCCGGTAATCAGCACAAACTGGCAGCCGAGCTTATGTAATTGTCGCGCACATTCGCCAAGGCTAATTTCCGTGCCACTACCTTCTTCTGCTTCGTGTTGTTGCAACGCTGTTTCCAGCATTTCGACGGCTTGATGTTCTTCGTCGCTTAATACCGGTAATTCGCCGGGTAATACGCCTTCATCATTGTCTTCGCCTTCGTTGTCAAGCGCGGAGGCATGACGGGGGTGATGGTAGGCTAATCGCCGCGCCTCAAGGCTATTTGGGGTTAAGACGGTGGTTTGCGGGAAGAGTAATTCTTGCATGGCAGCAATCATGTCCTCACCGCTTAAATCATCTCCACGCCCCGAAGCCAATACCGGGTCAAAAACTACGGGAATTTCTGGGTAATCTGCGATCACCTCCGCCACCGCGATCACGTTTTCGACACTGCCCAACAAGCCAATTTTGAACGCGCCAACTGGCATATCTTCCAAAATGGCACGGGCTTGTTGCTCCACAATTTCGGCATCAATCGGATGCACGCTTTCCACGCCCACCGTATCTTGCACCGTGACCGCCGTCACGACGCACAGCGGATACGCACCAAGGCTAGAGCTTGCCAAAATATCCGCTTGCATCCCCGCCCCACTGGAGGGGTCAGTCGCAGAAAAAATCAAAACCAAAGGCGGTGTGGGCATCACCGGAACGGCGTTACTACTTGGGGTGGAGGTCATGATGCTGCCGGAAAATAAACGGGCAAACATTGTAAACCAAATGCCTGCCCGGACTGCTTGCCCCTCGGTGGGAACGCCAGCGATTCTTGAAGCCTCGCTCGCAAGACAGCTATTGTTTATGCCCGATGGCGGCCTAGGTGTTGGTACAAAGCGGCGGCAACGGGGCTGAGACGGGCGGGATCACGCACACAGAGTTGCAAATCGCGGGGAGCCCACGCATCGTTGATCTCGACGACGACTGGGGGTTGGGGCAAATAGCCCGCGCCTTCGCTACCGGGAGCTGAGGAAAAAGGCACCATGCCAATCCCCACGCCCGCTCCCACCATACGACACACCGCATTAAAACTGCGCACCTGAATCCGCACATCCAGCCGTGCGCCCAAACGGGCGGCTTCGTTCATCATAAAGGTATGAATCGCGCTTCCGGCATGGAGGCAGACAAAGGGATAACGCACTACCTCGGCAAAATCAAGGCGGGCGCGTTTTGCCAACTCATGCCATGCCGGGACAACCAACACCAAACGATCACGGCGGTAGGCTTGCAACACCACCCCCGCCCCTGTGTTGGTTTCGCCACTGCTCGCCACCACCCCAATGTCGACTTGCCCTTGCGCCACGGCTTGCAAAATCGCTGGGCTAGGTTGTTCTTCTAAGCTGATCCGCACCGCTGGATGTTGATGCAAAAATTCTGCCAAATCTTCGGGCAGAAAACAGTTAATCGCATTGGTATTGGCAAACAGGCTAACGTGTTGCGTCGCGTTATCGGCATAGGGGGCAAGATCGGCGCGCATTTGTTCCATTTGCGCTAAGACTTGCCGCGCATGGCGCAACATCGCTTCGCCAGCAGGCGTGGGGCTAAGTCCTCGGGCATGACGCGCAAACAGCGGTGTGGCTAAGGTCGTTTCCATCAAACGTAAACGATGGCTGGCTGACGAGGGCGCGAGATGAATCGCTGCCGCGCCTTGGCTCAAACTGCCGCTGTTGGCAATTGCACTGATTAAACGTAAATCGGTCAGATCAAAACGCATTGGGCTTCTTTCTTAGAACACCTATCTTGGAGTACATCCGTTGCCACTCACTCCACCTGCTTGCTAGATTAGCTTTCGTTTTTTACGAATACTTGGTGGCAAAAAAACCAATCGCTTTTCAGCAAAGCTTATGGCGTAATGCTTACCTAGATTCTAATTTCTTTTGTTAGATTATGTTTTCTATTTTTACGAAACATCAAAATCCTGCCAACGCTGAACATGGCGAGCACCAGGAATTGCAACTCGGTTTGCTCTTGGCTTTGTTAGCGGCCTTAGGGTTTTCGCTGAAGGCGATTTTTGTCAAATTGGCCTATGGCTATGGCGTAAGTGCGGTGAGCTTGCTTTGCTTGCGCATGGCGATGTCGCTGCCCGTATTTTTCTGGGTTGGCCTGACCGCCTCACGCCATGCCCCGCCCCTGAGCGGGCGCGATAAGGGGATGCTGTTAGCGATGGGGATGTTGGGCTATTACGGGGCGAGCATTTTTGACTTTATCGGCCTGCACTACATTTCTGCCGGGTTAGAACGCATCATTTTGTTTACCTACCCGACCTTAACCGTGTTGATTGGTGTGTGCTTTCAAGGCAAAACTTTAGCCAAACGTGAAATTGGCGCGTTGGCCTTGTGTTACGTCGGGATTGCGGCGGCGTTTGCCCATGATTTGCATTTTGCTAATACCGAAAGCCAAGCCATTTGGATCGGTGCGGCCTTTGTTTTTGCCTCGTCCTTAAGCTATGCCCTGTATTTGTCGGGCGTAGGCGGGATGATTGCGCGGCTGGGGTCGGCACGTTTTACCGCCTTAGCGATGTTGGTCTCAACCGGGGCTTCCTTTCTGCATTTCACGATTAGCGAACCTCTCAATGGTTTGCTTGGGCAGCCGTGGCAGGTGTATGGCTTGAGTGCGGCAATGGCGGTGTTTTCTACCGTGTTGCCGGTCTTTATGCAAACCGCCGCCATCCGTCGCCTAGGCGCAAACCGCGCCGCCTTAATTGGCACCATTGGCCCCATGCTCACTATCTTTTTTGGCTGGTGGTGGCTGGATGAAACTCTGTCTCTCTGGCAATTCGGCGGCATGGTGTTGGTCGTCGCCGGGGTTCTGTTGGTGAGTCGGCGGTAAAACAGGAAGATTTATCTAAGATCAAACAAACCGTGAATTATTTTGCAACTTAGTCATGGCGTGACTAGAATCCGGGCGATAGCAAAGTAGAAATTGTCGGGCTTATCCCCTTCTTTATTGGAGGCAACACACCATGAAATTCAATCAAAAATACTTGGTTGGCGTAATTGCAGGGAGCTTACTTTCTTCGTCGGCTTTCGCGCTAACTTGTGATAAATCCTATGGGATGCAAGTCACCGTAGGCGCGACGGTGGGGAGCGCCGTCTGTGATTCGTCGTCAACGGCGTTTATTGATAACCTAAAGAATTTTAGTGGCTTGAATGCCAGCTATACCCAAACCTCAGCCGCGACGATTGCTGGGCGGTTTAACGATGTCAATATTGATTTGAGCTATGCGGCTAACTCTAATCAGTTAAATTACACCTTTAAAGAATTAGGTATTTCTGGCTCGTTTACTGGGGCAAGCCGTGATGCTTCGGAAGAAGCCTTTAAAGATTTCGTTAAGAAAAACGACATCATCGGCAAGATCATGAAGTATCAGGCACAGCATTCCGCCACTAGCCCAATTTCTGGGGTCGGGGGCTTGATTCCGATGACGGCGGCGGCAGATTTTGAGTCTACGTTTGCTACGGCCTCCGCCATTTCGGGCGCACCTTCGACAGGCGCAGCGAGCAACAACCTGATTGGCGCAAGCATTAGCTATGGCTCGTACAAAGTCGATGGTTATGGCGACCGTGTGAGCACCATGTCGCTGCCCTTGTCCTACACTATTCGCAATGATATTGATCCACGTCGGCAATTAGCCTTTAGTTTGCCGATCACGGTGATTGATATTGGTGGAGCAAAAACAATTCACACGGGTTTAGGCGTGGCTTACCGTTTCCCCATTACCGAACGTTGGTCGATTGCCCCAAGTGCGCGTTACTCGATTGTGGCTTCAAAAGATCGCGCCACCGTATCAACGGTGTACTCAGCCGCCTTATCTAGCGTCTATCGTATTCCGATGGAACGTTTTGATTTAGCCATTGGCAATATGGTGGGTTACTACCGCACGGGCAAATTTGCCGCTGGTGATTATTCCTTTGATCCCAATATTAAAAACGTGGTGCTGCGTAACGGGGTGATGTTGTCGCAACCTGTGAATTTTGGCAAAAAAATGTCGATCGAATACTCGCTGGTCGATACCCGTTATATGGGGGATAAACCGGCTGTAGATAATACCCAAGAGTTAAGTATTACCTTGGGAACAAACAAAAATGCCTTTGATGCTCGGAGTTTTGTGCGAGGCGGCGTGACGCTGATGCGTGGCCCTGGGGTTAATGGGGTAACGGCAAATATCGGTTACTGGTTCTAAGCTTTAAAAAAACCGCCCGCTGGGCGGTTTTTTGTTTCTTGCGCAAACAACGCTAAAGCAGCTTTCTATGTCTTATAAATACATGAACTCATACATGCGTTTCCATAAGGGGCGGTTACTCGCAGCCTTCGCTATCGTTGCTAGCCTGAGCTTGCCAAGCTATGCCGATGTTGCCAATGACATGGTTAGTCTGGCGGGGAGTGGGCGTTTTGACCAATTAGAAACCCGCTTAGAAGATTTGGCACAACAAAAAACCCTAAGCACTGCCGAGCAGCATGGGCTGTGTTATGCCTATTCCAAAACTAAGCGTTATGACAAGTTGTTTAACTGCCTGAACGAGCTACAGGCCAAAATAAAGCAAGGCAGTAAACGCACGATCTTATTTGGCCTAGAGGATGCAACGCCTGCGGCACTGTTAATGCGGGCAGAGGCATATTTAGA
Organism: uncultured Rhodocyclaceae bacterium; assembly: GCA_964578025.1. GTDB lineage: Bacteria > Pseudomonadota > Gammaproteobacteria > Burkholderiales > Rhodocyclaceae > CAZOBT01. Next base: position 4,875 of record CAZOBT010000017.1, read on the forward strand.
ACTTGCTGACTATAACAATGCGAAAGCCGAAGCCAATAACGCCATTAAATGGCTGCGTGACGACGATTCGGATGATGTCGATATGTGGGCCAATGCGTGGTCAGTGGCGGTGATGGCTGATGCCTTGGCTGGCAATAAAGAGGCGGCAAATAACAGCCTAAAAGAATTAAAGAAATTACGTTTAGATATATTGCAATCGTATGCCAGTGCCAAAGCCTTCGCCCTTGCACGGGCGCAAATGGCGGTGGGGGATTACCAAGGGGTGGTGGATACCCTGCAAGGCAATAAAAGCTTTGGTATCAATATGTTTTTAGATCGCTTTTTTAGCGGTAGTTTTTTCACTGGGGTCAATAACTGGATTTGGGCAGAATTACCCCGTGCCTATATGCTGAATAAAGCCTTGCTGGAAACCGGACAAATTGAGGCCGCGAAACAAGGCTTAGAGCGTTTATTGGCCTATCCACAAATCAAACAAAACGGCGAAATTTATTGGTTAATTCTGCACGATCGTGGCTTATTGGCGGAACAACAAGGCCAAAAAGACCTTGCCCTAGATTTCTATAAAAAAGCCATTGAGGTGATTGAGCAACAACGTGCCAGCATTAACACCGAAACCAGCAAAATTGGCTTTGTAGGGAATAAACAAGCAATTTATGCCAAAGTGATTCGCTTGGCGACTGAATTAAATCAAGCCGCTCTCGCTTTAAATTATATGGAGCGCGCTAAATCGCGTGCGCTGGTGGATTTGTTGGCTGGGCGGGAAGTCACTAATCAACTACTGGCACGCGAGGCTAATAACCAAGGTGGGCAAGCTCTACAAGGTTTTTTGCAGGAAGACGCGAATGCCAAGCTGCAACTGCCCACGGATATGGCAAAGGCGGACAGTAACGCCAATCGTGGTGGCCTTAATGCCGCAAGTAACCGCCTCAAACAACAAGCCCCAGAGCTTGCTGCTTTAGTCACGGTGAATTCATTAGATAGCAATGAATTACGGCAATTACTGAATCCACAAGAAGCGTTATTAGAATATTTTATTTTCAATAATGAGCTGTATGGCTTGGCAATGTCCGGCTCAGACATCTTGGTATCGCGCCTTGAAAATACCAATTTAGAGGCCGATGTACGGCAATTTCGTGATGACATTATTGCGGTAAAAGCAGACTCACCGTTAGCTACCCGCTTATATGAGCGTTTAGTGCGCCCCTTTGCCAAGATTATTGGTAATAAAAATGTGCTGCTTGTGCCACATGGAATTTTGCACTATTTGCCCTTTGCTGCCTTATCTGATGGGCAAGCCCCATTTATTCAACAACGTAATATCCGTTTCTTACCCAGTACCACCACGCAACGTTATCTCAGCCGCAAAATTGCCTTGCGCAACGTCGCCTTAATCATTGGCAATCCTGATTTGGGTAAAAAAGAATTGGATTTACCCAGTGCTGAAAAAGAAGCTGGCATGGTGGCGGAGATTCTGAAAGGCAGCGACGTATTTACGCGTAGCCAAGCCAGCGAAACATTGATTAAACGCAAAGCCGGGCAGTATCGTTACTTGCACATTGCCTCACATGGGCAGTTCCGTGCCGATAATGCGATGGCCTCGCGGGTGTTGTTAAGCCAAGATGCTGACAATGATGGCTCTCTCACCGTGAACGAGATTTACGGCTTACGTTTAGCCGCAGAACTGGTCACCTTATCGGCCTGTGAAACGGGTTTAGGGAAGACCACCAGCGGTGATGATGTGTTGGGCTTAACACGGGGCTTGTTGTATGCCGGTAGCAGCAATGTCGTTGCCAGTTTATGGGAGGTTGATGATGAGGCAACATCCGTGCTGATGCGTTTGTTTTATGAAAATATGAACAAAGGTTTAGGGAAAGCGGAGGCGTTACGTCAGGCGCAATTGATCTTACGCAAAACTTATCCAGA
>CAZOBT010000017.1:6897-12877 GCA_964578025.1 uncultured Rhodocyclaceae bacterium
TTTTAGTTTTTAGGACATAAATGATGAAAAAGAAAATTCTGGCGGTAACGATTATGTCAATGTTTGCCACTGTGCCATTACAAGCGGCAAATGAGTTTGAAAAAATTCAAAATCCAGCCGATGCGGCAATTGTGGCGAACACACCAAAGAACGCGCCAATAAAAACAATTACGAGCTTTTCGTCAGCATTGCGTTGCATGGATGAATTATTTTTGGCCTACGGCAAAAATGGCATTGTAATTACCTCAACAGGGATTCCAGATGAAACCGGTAAGGTTCGCACCGGAACAAAAGAAATGTTGATTACGGCAATCGCCAAGATGACCGTAAAAAGTAATGCCTTTGAATTTATTGACCACCACAACGTGGGTGACGATTTAGGCAATCTGTTTGCACGTAAAGGTGATGCCGCCATGAAGTTGCCGGATTACTACATTCGCGGCTCAATTACGCAAATGGATGACAATGCCGTGCGTAAAAGCACAGGGGGCGGCATTGCTTTGTCTTTCCTTGATTTTGGGCGTACTGCGGATGTTTCTTACGATGTGATTAGTATGGACATGAGTATTGGTGATGCGGCGACGCGGAAAATTCAAGCCAGTACCAGTACCTCCAACACGATGGTCATTACCAAGGCTGGAAAATCCAGCGAGGGCGGCGCAAAGCTGGGCAAAGTTGGCCTGTCATTTAACCTTGATCTCAGCCGTTCTGAAGGTTTGGGGGCAACCACACGGAATTTGCTTGAATTAAGCTTAATTGAGACCTTGGGCAAGTTTACCCAAGTCCCCTACTGGCGTTGTCTGGGCGAAGATGTCACGAATCCACTGATTCGGGAACAAGCCTTGGAAAACTTTGATTTGCTCAAACCAGAAGACAAGATTCTGTTTGTGCAACGCAAATTAGCTGGCAATATGAATCGGTATAAAGGGCCGCTTGATGGCAAGATGAGCGAGGAATTTAAAGAAGCCCTCCAGCTCTATCAATCACAAAATAATCTAACGCCTAATGGTGTAGTCAACTTTGAAACGTATAGTAGCTTGCTTGATGACACGCAAAACTACTTAGCGGCCTTACCAAGTACGCCTGCACGGGGTACGCCAACACCTGTTGCACCAATTTCTACGCCCACACCGCCCCCCGCCACCAACACGGGCAACGGCGGCGCAGCTCAGCCATTCCGCGTTAACCTAGAAAGTGAGCGTGGCGCACGTCCAGCGTATAAGGTGGGTGAAGTATTAAACCTAACTCTTTCCTTGAGTAACGATGGGACTGCCTATTGCTATTACGAAGATGTCGGGCGGCATGTGGCACGAATCTTCCCCAACCAGTTTACTGGTGGAACGTTGCTGCGCTCTGGCTCACCATTGCGCTTGCCAAGTGGTGGCTTCAAGATTCGTTTCGATCAGCCAGGTAAAGAACGAGTGGCTTGCCTTGCTGCCGACCGCGAGATTGTTGTTCCCCCCACCTTAAAAGGTGTGGCGGATTTAACACCGTTGCCTGTTCGCTCCTTGGATGAGGTGATTAGCTTATTCCGTTTAGGTAATCCGGCATTAAGCGTTGGTTCGGTTGATATTACGGTCACTAAGTAATTGTAATTCACTGTAAATCTCCCTCTTGTTGGTGTTGCCTTGCGCCTTGCAATTACATAACTACATCAACCAGAGGGAGTAATGGCTGCCTGCATTGAACCCTTACAGAAAGGGGAGCGTCAAAATGCCTCATCACCAGCATCGTTGCTATACATGTTTTGTACTAGGCAAACTGTTATTGTTTTCTTTAGTTTGCTTCAACGTATTTCTACCTCTTCCTATCTCTTCATCATTCGCTGCTAGTTTTGAAATAGATGGTAAAAGCAATTCGAGTTCAGGGAATGATGCTGCAAGTAACACCCCTAAAGCTGGGGCAAATGCCTTAAAACGCAAGGCGCGTGCTTACCAAGAAGATGCGCCTCTGCCGGTGCTGATTCCACCCATTGACGAGGATGGTGGTGTGTTAGTCCCTTATGGTGGTACGACCGCCGATGAGCGCAACTATGAACTGCGTAATAAAGCCAAGGCTTACCAACAAAACCTCGATAAAAATGGAATAAATGGTAATGCGGCAGATAAAGCCGGTGGTGATCTTAATAGTCGGGCTCGCACCTATATTGACAATAACCCCGGTAATGCCAACAGTATAGATTTAAGTGTGGTTGGTAAAGATGGAGTCCCAATTATTCCCTGTGCTACAACACAAAATGTGGCAGGTCGAATTGGTGATGGAGAAATCTCTGGGTCTTTAGTTTATATCGTTAACAAAGGCAAACAGGTGTTAGTACGTTGTCGCTAAATTACTTTTATTTTTGGTCAACGTGCTCTTGATTAATAACGTTCATCTGGAAGAAAAGAAAGGTTTACAAATCATGGTAAAACAAAAGCGAAAAAATCGCACCCTTATTATTGGTGCAATAGGCTTGTTAATCTCGGGGGTTTTGGTGGCTGGCAGTGGGCAATCTAAATCAGCGGGATCGTTTGCCGGAAATCAAGCCGGAGTCATTGAAGGTGATGTCGAAATGGAGGGAGTCGCTGTAATCAATGGGGCAGTGTTTATTGATGGTGAAGCGATTCCACATGGAAAAAAGGTTCATGTTGGTAAGCGGAGCAAAAAAACCTATGACATTAAATGGGGTAAAAATGGCGATGTCGCTGTGCAAGAGCGTTAAAGCTCGCTGTTCAACACTCGTGACGATATTTTGCCTATTGAGTGTCATGCACTCAGCACAGGCGGTAATTATGCTTGATGCCCAAGCCGCAGGGTTACCTTATGCCAGGATTTATGGTGCCACAGGTTTATATGGAACACATCAATATCTTCCTCAAACACAAGCTGGATATCTAGCTTGGCGAGCCCAAGGCTGGCGGCAACAAATGCCGGGAACGGTTTACTATTATGGGCAACCATTACCGATAAATTCGATGACGAATGCTAATTCTGCGGAAGCATATCGGCATATGCAATTACATAATCATTTAAACCGCGCTAATATTTATCAACGTGGCGGTTATAAATAAAAGGGCTTTTAACATGCAGATAAAATCTTTTCGTAATACTTTTTGTGGCCTTTTAGTCTGTTTTGGCTTGTTGCCAACGGCTTTCGCGGCTGATTTTCTGTCTGGTGATTTTCAACAAATTCTTAATGCCCGTAATGGTAAAACAGTTGTTTGGCAATTTGCTCCCAATCCAGCTGTCTATATTTATGATTTTCAGGGTTTATTATCCCAAGGGCGTACTTTTAATCGGATTACCCAATTTACGGAACAACAAGGGACTGTACCTTACCCTCGGGTGTTAAGTAATGATGAACTGCAACGCTATATCACTGCATCCAAACGCAGCGAGGCTGATTTCGCTTTTGGACATGATGTTCTCGTTTGGGAACTGGTGCAGTTTTTTAACTTTGCCTCACGGGATCAGATTGAGTTAAACCCTGAAGAAGTTGAGTTACGCAACTTCCTTATTGAACAAGGTTTAATGCGGCAATGGCGTGGGTTTTATCAAGCGATGAAGCCTGATGTTGTGGTGCTGGCTGTGCCACAAACCCAAGCTAAATCCGGGACAGAGCCAATGGTGACGGACGATGCACGTTTTGCGATTTTGCTGCATGAAATGTCTCATGCTGAGTATTACACCAACCCACATTACGCCAAGTATTGCCAACGGTTTTGGAATGAAAAGCTAAGCGATGAGCAACGTGCCGCGTTCACCCGGTTTTTGGGTGCTTACAACTATGATGTCAATAACGGTGAGTTGCTGGTTAACGAAAGCCAAGCCTACTTAATGTTTACGCCTGATGTTCGTTCATTCAGTGCGCGACGCTTGGGGGTCAGTGATGCCGAATTAGCAAACTTGCGCGCCACTTTCAAACGCGGCATGCCACCAATTGCATTGCCTACTGTGCAATAGGCTAGGTTATCTTTAATTTCTTTGATGAAGGAGAGCAGGATGTTGAAAAACGCTCTATCAGTGATGTTGGTGTTGGTCATGAGCACAGGTATTGCCCACGCCCAGATGCGCCAAAATGGTGGGCAAACGCAAATTCGTGGCAACACCGAAATTAATGCGCATACCAACAATATGACAGCCGTAGCGAGTGGCACAGGTAATGTGGCCAAGAATCGTGTTGGTGTTATTCAAGGTGAGCAGCGCGGTAATATGCGGATTAACGTTTCTGCTGCCAATGTCACCACCGTCGCAGCAGGGCGTAACAAACGGGCTTGTACCAATATTGGAGGAGTTGTCAGTGATGAATGCAAATAAACTGTTGTGTAGTCTCTTGCTATCAGTAGGTGTGCTTGGAATGACTGGTATTACAAGCAATGCCTTTGCTGTTGATGGCCTCAATGCCACATCACAAACCAAAGTTAATGGGGCAATGGCAAAACGTTGGCAGCAACAGCAAGATGGCACCAATACACCAACACAAGAAAAGCGCGTGGTTAATATTGGCAGTCGTCGTAATGGGGATTGCAATGTGAATGTTGGCACGGTACAACCGGGGCAGCAAAATGGCCGTCCGAAAGATATTGTGGTAACGACAAAAGAGGTGATTAATGTTTGCAGGTAAAAAAAATTTGGAGAAGCGTTTCTCCCTGTCAACTTTGGTATTGGCTGTATCGTTAATTCTGACAACAAATGTGGCAATTGCTGATGCAGATGATGATGCCAAGTTGAAAGAGTTGGAACGTGCAATGAGTGGTAGTACGGCACAAGCTGGGCAAAAGAAACTGCGGACACGGGCGATTGTGTTTGATAACCAAGAAGGGGATAAAACAACAAATAATGCAGGTAATGTGGCAGTCGCTCAAGATTGTGCCAATTTGCCAGCAGGTGTTGCCGCTACGGCAGTGGATTTCAATATTCAGTTCAATGTTGGAAGCGCGACAGTTTCTAGCAATTCAGAACAAATGTTGGGACAAATTGCCAAGGTGTTATCGTTAAACAGTAATTGCGTGATTGTTGAAGGCCATACTGATGCGTCGGGCAATTCTGATCAGAACCGTATGCTGTCACAAAACCGTGCGACTGCTGTTGTTGATTTCTTAGCAAATCGTGCAGGGTTGGATCGGAAGCGTTTGGTGGCAGTCGGTAAAGGTTCTTCTGAGCCAGCAAAAGGTTTAGATGCCCGTGATCCGAAAAATCGGCGCGTGGCCTTTAAAGTGGTAAGTGGTGCTTGATCTTTGATTTAGTTCGCTGACGGTTTGACCGTTCTCTGTTTGAGTTTGAATCGATAATTGATTTTTAAGGAGTTCACAATGCGTTTAGTTTCTGCTCTCGTTATTGCCGCTGTTGTTGCTAGCCCCGTTTTTGCTCAACAAACTCAGCGTTCTAGCAACCCTAATGGTGTGCAAATTCAAGGTAACACCAATATTAAGGCGAGCAACCAAAACGTGACCGCGATTGCGTCTGGCCAAGGCAATGAAGCCAAGAACACCACAGGTGCAATCAAGGGTGGTACGCAAATTCAAGGTAACACCAACATTAACGCCTCTCAAAAAGGTGCTGCTGCTGTGGCAACTGGCAAGGGTAATACCGCTGCTAACGAAGCTGGTGTAATCGGCGGTAAATAAGAAGTAATTCTGCAGTCTTTGACCTACATGCTTTGGTCATTTGTGTAGTGCTTGAAAAATAATTTTTTGGAGATAAACAACATGCGTTTACAAGTTATGGTTTCTTTGGTTGCTGCTGCATTAGTTTCTACCGCTGCTTTCGGTCAGGCTTCCCAAGCTGGCCCACGTGGTGGCATGTCTTCTCCGAATGCTAACGGCGTGCAAATCCAAGGCAATACCAACATTAAGGCATCTAACCAAGGTGTAACTGCTATTGCTTCTGGTCAAGGTAACGAAGCCAAGAACACCACTGGTGCAATCAAAGGTGGTACGCAGATTCAAGGCAACACCAACATCAATGCGTCTCAAAAGGGTGCTGCGGCTGTTGCCTCTGG
>CAZOBT010000017.1:12977-17880 GCA_964578025.1 uncultured Rhodocyclaceae bacterium
GGGATAGAGTGGGCACCAGCCCATCAAACCAGTGGCTAACGGTACAACACCAATATAACCCCACATCGGCAACATTCCCATTACCGTTGCCCCTACTAGGCCAACACCAGCAACGATACGTAATGTTTTATCAATACCACCAACGTTTGCTTGCATGTTTCTATCCTCCAAAAAGTACCTTGAGCTAAGGTTGCACGATTTTACCGCACTCCCCTAACTACATTAGTATTTTCTTAAATACTAGGCAGAAATTTCTGCATAGACTGGCGCGTGGTCAGAGGGGCGTTCACGTTTGCGGGGGGCGCGATCAATTGCGGCGGCGGTACACCGTGCCGCTAATGCGTCTGAAAGCAACACATGGTCAATGCGTAGGCCAAGGTTTTTTTGAAAACCTAACATCCGATAATCCCACCAAGAAAAGCTTTTTTCTGCCTGTGGAAATAAACGGAAGCTATCTTTGAGACCAAGTTGTAGTAAGCCTTGAAATGCCAAGCGTTCATTGCTTGAACAGAGAATTTTATCTTTCCAGACCAAAGGATTGTGCACATCCTCATCGGTCGGCGCAATATTAAAATCTCCTGCCAGAACCAAGGCGGGATGTTGTGCTAATTCAGCGTGTATCCAAGTATGCAAAGCCGCCAGCCATTCCAACTTATAGGCATACTTTTCACTGCCTACTTCCTGCCCGTTTGGGACATAAGCACTAATCACCCGCACCCCATTCACCGTGGCAGCGAGTAAGCGTTTTTGCGGATCGGTGGGGTAAAAAGGATTGCCATAGACCACGTCGGTCATCGCTTGCCGAGCCAAGATGGCTACCCCGTTATAGGTTTTCTGCCCAGCAAACACCACCTGATACCCCGCCGCCGCAATTTCGGCATGGGGAAAGTTGTGATCTTCAAGTTTGGTTTCTTGCAGACACAACACCTCAGGCTGTTTTTCTGCCAACCAATCCAGCAAATGTGGCAAACGAACTTTTAGCGAATTAACATTCCAAGTGGCATAAATCATGGTCATTTAATCGCCGTTTAGCTTTCCATCCATTTTTTAATACGCTGGGCATCGCCAACGCGGGAAAGCTTACCTGCAGAATCTAAGAGCACAATCACCACCGGGCGCGAGGCCACACGCGCTTGCATGACTAAACAACGTCCAGCTTCATGAATAAACCCGGTCTTGGATACACCAATTTGCCACTCGGGGTCTTTGACTAGGGCATTGGTGTTATGAAACTCACTTAAACGTCCGCTGCCCAAATCAACCAAGGCTTCTGCTGTCGTTGTCGCTTCGCGGATTTTTGGATAGTAATACGCTGCCGCTACTAATTTAGCTAAATCACGGGCAGTCGATACATTACCGTTCGATAAACCTGTAGGTTCTTGAAAACGAGTATGCTCCATGCCTAATTTTTTGGCTTTGGCATTCATTGCCGCGACAAAAGCTGACATCCCACCGGGGAAATGACGACCCAGCGTATTTGCCGCCCGGTTTTCTGACGACATCAAGGCCAGTAATAAGGCCGTTTCACGGGTCATGGTTGAGCCAACACTCAGGCGCGAACGTGTGCCACGTAAGGCATCAACATCCTCTTCCGTAACGGTGACTACCCCTTGTAAATCTTGATGATGATCTAAGACCACCATTGCTGTCATTAGCTTAGAAATTGAAGCAATTGGCACAACGGCATCGGCACGTTTTTGCACAATTAACTCACCATTTTCTTGGTCAAGCACCAACGCAGAATTAGAACGTAAGGCTAAGCCGTTTTCTAATTGTGGTGGTTCGCCAATGGCATTGCTGCGGCTCGCATGACGTGGAACGGCGCGTAAATAGCCATTACGGACGACCAAACGCGACTTACTGGCATTGTCATTTTTCTTATTACCAATATGTGCTTTGGCAGCTGTTGCTGCTAATGTCGATGCGGGCATGGCCCAAGCGAAAGACGCGCTCAACAACACAACTAGTCGAAGTGCTTTCATGTGTGGGAACTCCCGTTAAAACAAAAATTCAGTTGGCTTTAATAAGCGTAAGTATAACAAAATCAACAATTAAACCGAGAAAGCCCCCCACGTTAAGCTTTTCCCGTTGTGGGAACGTCTTGTCAGTTCTCGCAAAATTCAGTGGAATCTGACAGCTTATGGCGACTTAGACGGTGTTTTTCTGTTGTTTAATTTGCTCAAAACTCAGGGCAAAACGCGCCAAATATTTGCGTAAACGATCCGCATCATTGGCTTGCTTACGTTCTTGGCGCGAGATGGCAAATAAGATACGTCCAGCCGCAGAAAGCGTGGACGCTTGTTCGCAAACGCTAAGTACGCTGTTTAGTTGACAGCGGTCGAACAAATCCAAGCTGGCACAAGCCTCAGGACTGAGGTAATCACTCACTAAATCGCGTGTCGAACTGGTAGTTTGCCCCTTCTGTGGTGCGTCTTCTACCTGCCAGGCTTGGCGCAAACGCCCAATTTCTTCCTCCACCTGCACTTCGGTAATGCGTCCGGCATCGGCTAAGGTGGCTAAACGGGTGACAGAGGCACTCAGCTCACGGAAATTGCCCTGCCAACGCGCCTCGCTAGACGTAGCAAAGTGCAAATAGGCGGCTTTGGCCTCGTGGCTAAAGCGAATTTGCTCACCTTGTTCGGCGGCAAAGCGTTGCAATTCAAAATCTAAGTTGGGGGCAATGTCTTCGGGGCGTTGCGCTAGGCCGGGCAGGTCGAATGTCCATAAATTGATCCGCGCCAATAAATCCTCACGGAATTTGCCCTCTGCCACCCATTGCCGCAAATTACGATGTGTTCCGGCAATCAGTTGAAAGTCGCTACTCACTTCTTTATCGCTACCAAAAGGGAAAAAATGCTTTTCTTCGATAGCTTTGAGCAACATCGCTTGTTCGTCTAAGCCAAGTTCGCCAATTTCATCCAAAAACAACAAGCCGCCATGCGCCGCCCGCAACAAACCGGGACGATCTTGCTGCGCTCCAGTAAATGCCCCACGCACATGCCCAAACAAGGTGGACATCGCACTATCACCGCGCAAGGTCGCGCAGTTCACTTCAACAAACGCACCACTCAATTGATGACGATGGCGTTTTAGTTCATAAATGCGCCGCGCCAAAAACGATTTCCCCGCCCCGGTGGGGCCAATTAGCAACATCGGCGCACGCGAACGGTCGGCAACCCGTTCAATTTGAGCAATGGTGCGATTAAAGGCCGGATTCTGCGTCGCAATCCCCGCTTTTAAGAAGGCTTGGGTTTCGTGTTGTTGATGCACAAAGCGTTGTGCAATTTGGTCGTAACGCGATAAATCCAAGTCGATCAGCGAGTATTTGCCACGCCGGGCAATTTCAATATCACCTTGTTGCAAGCGTGGGGCGGGAGAGGTTTGCACCAGTTTTGCTGGAAAATAGCGGGCTTCGGTCAGTAAAAACCAACAAATCTGCGCCACATGCGTCCCTGTGGTGATGTGGATTAAATAATCTTCTTTGTCGGTATCAAACGGGTAACGCTGGGCAAAATCGAGCAGCGTGGTGTACATCAACTCAAAATCCCACGGGTCGCTGATTTTCACTTCTTGCAAACTCACCGTGGTGCTGGGCGAAGTCTGCACAATGTCTTTTTCTAAGCGTTTGGCAAGCCCCAAACTATGCCGATCATGCAGCAACTCCAGCCGCGCCACGGGTAAATCCGGCTGCTGACACAGCCCCACCGTCGGTCGCCATTTCTTCCAGCGTTCCTCGCCACGCCCGGCAAAATCTAAGACCGTACCAATAAAACCTAGCACCACGAGCGGTTTGGTTTGGCTCATCGCTTGCTCTCCGGTGATGATTGACTTTGTGCTTGCCGCCGCCGTTGCAACGCATAAGCTAAGAAAGTGGCTGTGCCAGCCCCCAAAAAATCAGCCAGTAGATCCATCAGATCAAAGGTGCGATATGGCGACCAGGCTTGGGTAATTTCTTCCAGTAAGGCAAGGCTTAAAATAATGCTTGTCGCACTTGGAATGTGTATTTGCTGCAATGTAAAACGATGGCAATTGGTGCCAAGCGTCGCAAAAAAACAGAGTGTTCCGAATAGGCAAAAATGCCCGATTTTGTCGCCAAAGGGTAGGCTACGGACAAAGGTAAACACCACATTTCTTTGCCCCATATCGGCTGCATAGACCGCCCATGCAATTACTAAGAAGACGCTAAAAGCCAAACCCAGAAAAATTTTACGCATCAAGATGCCTTATCTAAAAAGCAAGATGGCGCGAATAATAGATAAAAATTAGTGGCAGGAGTACGCTTGTTTCTTTAATTTTTTGCGGGAATTTAGGAAGTTAAAAACTATCCCTTGGTTTTTCGATTGAAAATTATTCTTATAAATCAAATGGATATTTGCTACCCCAGCAATTTATTTTGTCCTTGCGTGCGATTGAGGCAAACCTTGGCACGTTTCTCGCAATAATGTCTGTACCAACGGTGAAATGTTTTGGGTTACAGCTTAGGGAATCTGTCCCGGCAGTGTTCTACGCTCGGTGTGCGGTTGGCGATCAGCCCGTGCTGTCAGTGCGGAATATGCTCCCAAAATGGCTTACCTCGGTACGATGACTTGTGTTTCGGCGCAACCATCTCCTTGTTTGTTGTAAACCTGCCCTTTACAGGCACATGCCATGTAGTAAGTGCTGGATTCCCTATGTCACTTAGTACTCGCTCACGCGGGGATTGGGCGATGGAGTCAGAATCCCGTGGGCTTGGGCGGGGATTTGGTCTGGTTTTGGTTAAGGTTGGTATGAATTGCTTGATCGCATAGTTTTTCATTTGGTCTATTTTTAATGTAAGACTGCGCCTGCTGCATTTCCCCCACCTGCCCCAAACCCTACCCTGTCCTCCCCCAAGTTCACGCCAAGCACCCCAATTTTTGAAAAA
>CAZOBT010000018.1:0-17600 GCA_964578025.1 uncultured Rhodocyclaceae bacterium
GTTGTTGCTCGCCAACTCAACGTAGTATTAGAGCATGTTGGGGTTGAAGGGTTTTCTAATGTCATATTGGCTTACGAGCCTGTGTGGGCGATTGGAACAGGTAAGACGGCAACCCCAGAGCAAGCTCAAGAAGTACATGCTTGCTTACGTGGTTTGCTAGCAGTAGCGAGTGCTGAACTTGCCGAAAAAGTACGGATTCTTTACGGTGGTAGTGTTAATCAGGGAAATGCAGCAGCTCTATTCGCACTGCCTGATGTTGATGGGGCTTTGGTTGGTGGTGCATCGTTAAAGGCACAGGATTTCATTGCAATTTGTTGTGCTGCACAATCTTAAGGAGTAAGTGTGGGGTTTCTTTTTTCTATCGTTTTGACCGTTCACCTATTAGTTGCGTTGGGAATCATTGGGTTGGTGCTTATGCAGCATGGGAAGGGGGCTGATATGGGTGCCAGCTTTGGTAGTGGCACGTCTGGCAGCTTGTTTGGAGCTTCTGGTTCTGCAAACTTTCTGAGCCGCACTACCGCAGTGTTAGCAACTGTATTTTTTATTACAAGCCTCTCTCTTGCGTTCCTCTCTTCAAAAAGTACGCAGACCTCTAGTAGTGTGATGAGAGATGGTGTAGAATCCGTGTCTTCTCCAGCTAAGCAAGTTGAAGCTGGTAGTGATGCAGCAAAAAGTAGTGCCGATGCTGCTTCCAAAGCAAAAGACATTCCGAAGTAATAAATTCTATCTGCTTATACCGTCAGGTATAGGTGGTAGGTTATGTAGTGCCGACGTGGTGAAATTGGTAGACACGCTATCTTGAGGGGGTAGTGGCGCAAGCTGTATGAGTTCGAGTCTCATCGTCGGCACCATTAGTTTCCAACCTGTTATTTTTGGTTGGTTCGTGAGTGAGTATATTTGCGAGAGTGGCTAGGCATGTTGGAAAAATATTTCCCTATATTGGTTTTTGTGATCGTTGGCATCACAGTTGGTGTTCTACCAATACTCTTGGGGCGTTTGCTAGCTCCAAATAATCCCGATTCTGAAAAACTTTCTCCTTATGAGTGCGGTTTCGAAGCATTCGAAGATGCTCGTATGAAGTTTGATGTGCGCTATTATTTAATCGCTATCATCTTTATCCTCTTCGACTTAGAAATCGCTTTCCTCGTCCCTTGGGCAACAATCTTTAAAGAGATTGTGCAGACAGAGGCGGTGAAGGTTTTCGGCTTCGCAGAAATGCTGGTTTTCCTTACTATTTTGTTCGTTGGCTACATTTACGCATGGGCCAAAGGCGCCTTGGAATGGGAGTAGTTCTGTGAGCATTGAAGGTATTCTTCAAGAAGGTTTTGTTACCACAACTGCTGATAAGCTTATTAACTTTATGCGTACTGGCTCAATGTGGCCAATGACATTTGGTTTGGCGTGTTGTGCAGTAGAAATGATCCATGCGGGCTGTTCTCGCTATGATTTAGATCGTTTTGGTGTGGTTTTTCGCCCGTCACCTCGCCAGTCTGATGTCATGATTGTTGCTGGAACCTTAACCAATAAGATGGCTCCAGCCCTACGTAAAGTTTATGACCAGATGGCAGAGCCTCGCTGGGTAATCTCTATGGGATCGTGTGCCAATGGTGGTGGCTATTACCACTACTCCTATTCTGTTGTTCGCGGTTGTGATCGTATTGTTCCTGTTGATATCTATGTTCCAGGATGCCCTCCAACGGCGGAAGCTTTGCTGTATGGGATTATCCAACTGCAGAACAAGATTCGCCGCACAAGTACTATCGCTCGCTAGTTAAAGGGCTTCTTCAAATATGTCTGCAAAGCTAAATGATTTCGCTCAGTGCTTACGCGATGTTTTAGGTGAAAAAGCCAAAACGGTGGTCGTTGCTGGGTCTGAAGTTACACTTGAAGTATTAGCAAAGGATTATGCAGAAGTTGCGTTGTTGTTACGCGACAATGAGCGTTTTGCCTTCGAAATACTGATTGATTTGTGTGGTGTTGATTATTCTACCTATGGCGATGGTGCATGGTCTGGTAAAAGGTTTGCTGTCGTTTCTCATTTGTTGTCAGTTAAAAATAACCAACGTTTGCGTCTGCGAGTGTTTGCCGAAGACGACACGTTTCCCTCTGTTGTCTCTGTTGTTAGCATCTGGAGCAGTGCTAACTGGTATGAGCGCGAGGCGTTTGATTTGTATGGGATTGTTTTCCCCGGCCATGATGATCTACGCCGCCTTTTGACTGATTATGGTTTTGTTGGGCATCCTTTCCGTAAGGATTTTCCTATTTCTGGCCATGTTGAAATGCGTTACGACCCCGATCAGGGGCGTGTAATTTATCAGCCAGTAACCATTGAGCCGCGTGAAAATACGCCTAGAATCTTACGTGAAGCAACTTATGGGAGCGTAACGAATGGCTGATATTCGTAATTTCACGCTGAACTTTGGCCCGCAGCACCCAGCCGCACATGGTGTGCTGCGTTTGGTTTTAGAGTTAGATGGCGAAGTTGTGCAACGTGCAGACCCCCATATTGGGTTGCTGCATCGTGCAACTGAAAAATTAGCGGAAACTCGTACTTGGGTACAGTCTGTGCCTTACATGGATCGTTTAGATTATGTATCCATGATGTGTAATGAGCATGCCTACTGCATGGCGATTGAACGCTTGTTGGGAATAGAGGTGCCGGAGCGTGGTAAGTACATCCGCACTATGTTTGATGAAGTAACTCGGATTCTTAACCATCTGTTATGGATTGGCTGTCATGCTCTGGACGTTGGGGCAATGACAATGGCTTTGTATACATTCCGTGAGCGTGAAGATTTAATGGATGCTTACGAGGCTGTGTCTGGCGCGCGTATGCATGCTGCTTACTATCGCCCAGGCGGAGTTTACCGTGACCTGCCAGAATCTATGCCCCACTATCAGGTGTCAAAGTGGAAAAACGCAGATACAGTTAGGGAGTTCAATACAAATCGACATGGTTCTTTGCTAGATTTCTTGGAGGACTTCACTGAGCGTTTTCCAAAGTATCACGCTGAGTACCATACTTTGCTCACAGATAACCGGATTTGGAAACAGCGTTTGGTTGACATTGGCGTAGTTTCCCCTGAGCGTGCAATGCAGATGGGCTTTACTGGGGCTATGCTTCGTGGCTCTGGTATTGCGTGGGATTTGCGTAAGAAGCAACCATATGCAGCCTACGACAAAGTCGATTTTGATGTTCCAGTTGGGGTAAATGGCGATTGTTATGATCGTTATCTTGTGCGTATGGAAGAGATGTTGCAATCCAACCGGATTATCAAGCAATGTATTACTTGGTTACGGAATAACCCAGGCTCTGTGATTTGTGATAATCACAAGGTTGCGCCTCCAGCACGTGAGTCCATGAAGTCAAACATGGAGGAACTGATTCACCACTTTAAGTTGTTCTCAGAAGGTATTCATGTCCCAGAAGGTGAGGCATATGCCGCTGTAGAGCATCCCAAAGGTGAGTTTGGTGTGTATCTCGTTTCGGATGGTGCTAACAAGCCTTATCGTGTGAAACTACGTGCTCCTGGATATGCGCATTTGGCCAGCATTGATGAGATGGCTAAGGGTCACATGATTGCTGACGTGGTAACAATTATTGGTTCTCAAGATGTTGTGTTTGGGGAGATTGATCGCTAATGTTTGCCCCGGAAACTTTAACTAAATTTGCAAAAGAAGTTGCAAAGTATCCTGCTGAACAAAAACAGTCTGCCGTGATGGCCTGTTTAGCTTTGGCGCAAGAGGAACTTGGTTGGTTACCTCCTGCAGCAATTGAGGCTGTTGCCGTGTATCTTGGTATTGAGCCAATTGCTGCCTTGGAGGTTGCAAGCTTCTATAACATGTATGATTTGAAACCAGTTGGCAAATATAAGCTAACGGTTTGTACTAATCTCCCATGTGCCTTGTCTGGTGGGTATCATGCGGCTGAATACCTAAAAGAGAAGTTGGGTATTGATATTGGTGAGACAACGGCTGACGGCAAGATCACCCTAAAAGAGGGGGAGTGCATGGGGGCTTGTGGTGATGCTCCCGTCTTCTTGGTGAATAACCGTAAGATGTGTAGCTTCATGACACCTGATCAGATTGATAAACTTCTGGCGGAGCTACAGTAATGGCGATCCTTGGCGCAGTCAATTCAGTGTTGATGGCAGGACTGGATGGAGACAATACGTGGGGTATTAAACATTACATAGCTCGTGGTGGCTATGCGATGTTGCGTAAGATACTGACAGAGAAAATCTCTCAGGAACAAGTGATTTCTGAGGTTAAGGCTTCTGTCTTACGTGGTCGTGGTGGTGCTGGCTTCCCTACCGGTTTGAAGTGGAGCTTCATGCCCCGCTCTTTTCCTGGAGACAAGTATGTCGTCTGTAATACGGACGAAGGTGAGCCAGGGACGTTTAAAGATCGGGACATTATTCGTTACAACCCCCATTCTGTGATTGAAGGAATGGCTATTGCTGCTTATGCAATGGGAGCTAATCGTGGGTATAACTATATTCACGGTGAAGTTTGGGAAATGTATAAGCGGTTTGAGGATGCGCTTGATGAAGCGCGTGCTGAAGGGCTGCTTGGGCAGAATATTTTAGGCTCTGGTTTTAACTTCGATCTGTTTGCACACCATGGTTATGGTGCCTATATTTGTGGCGAAGAAACTGCATTATTAGAGTCTATTGAGGGGAAAAAAGGGCAGCCGCGCTTTAAACCACCTTTCCCTGCGTCATTTGGTTTATATGGAAAACCAACAACCATTAACAACACAGAAACCTTTGCTTCTATTCCTTTTATCCTACAAATGGGTGGGGAAGCTTTCCTGAATTTGGGTAAGCCCAATAACGGTGGCACAAAGCTGTTTTCTGTTTCAGGGCATGTCAACCGTCCTGGTAACTATGAAATTCCACTTGGTATGCCGTTCTCTGAGTTGTTAGAGATGTGTGGTGGGATGCGTGGTGGGCGCAAGTTGAAAGCGGTCATTCCAGGAGGCTCTTCATCTCCTGTTGTTCCTAGTGACATCATGATGGATTGTACGATGGACTATGACTCGATTTCTAAAGCCGGGTCTATGCTGGGTTCAGGTGCAGTGATTGTCATGGATGAAACCGTGTGTATGGTGAAGGCGTTGGAGCGTCTTTCATTTTTCTACTACGAAGAGTCTTGTGGTCAATGCACACCATGTCGTGAAGGTACGAATTGGCTGTACAAGGTTGTACATCGTATTGAGAATGGTTTAGGTCGTCCTGATGATTTAGACCTCTTGAGTAGTGTCACCAGTAATATTATGGGGCGTACGATTTGCGCTTTGGGTGATGCTGCCTCTATGCCCGTGCAAAGCTTCATCAAGCACTTCCGTGATGAGTTTTTGTACCACATTGAAAACAAAACCTGTGTTGTGCCCAAAGATGTGCAATGGGCGGGTAGCGGCTTTCATAAAGTCGCCAACTAGAGAGAGCTTCAAGGTAGCGACATGCTAGAAATTGAAATTGACGGCAAAAAGGCACAAGTGCCTGATGGCAGTACGGTGATGGATGCCGCCCAACAGTTGGGCGTATACGTTCCACACTTCTGCTACCACAAAAAATTATCGATTGCGGCAAACTGCCGGATGTGTTTGGTACAGGTCGAAAAAGCTCCAAAACCCTTGCCTGCATGTGCAACACCAGTAACGAATGGCATGAAAGTTATGACCCATTCTGAGTTGGCGGTGAAGGCGCAGAAGGGAGTAATGGAGTTTCTCCTAATCAATCACCCTCTTGATTGTCCGATTTGTGACCAAGGTGGTGAGTGTCAGTTACAAGACATGTCAGTCGGTTATGGTGGGGTGCAAAGTCGCTATTCTGAAGAGAAGCGCGTCGTTTTCCACAAAAATATTGGCTCACTTATTTCCATGGAAGAAATGAGTCGCTGTATTCATTGCACACGCTGTGTTCGTTTCGGACAAGAAATTGCGGGGGTGATGGAGCTAGGGATGACGAACCGCAATATGCATTCGGAAATCTCTACCTTTGTTGGCAAGACAGTTGACTCTGAATTGTCCGGTAACATGATTGATCTCTGTCCAGTTGGTGCATTGACATCAAAACCTTTCCGCTACACTGCTCGGTCATGGGAATTGCAACGTCGCCGTTCGGTCAGCCCTCATGATTCAGTTGGGGCGAATTTAGTGGTACAAGTTAAACACGATAAAGTTATGCGTGTTTTGCCGCTAGAAAACGAAGAAGTCAATGAATGTTGGATATCAGATAAAGATCGCTTTTCTTATGAAGCATTGAATTCTGATCAACGCTTGACCAAACCTATGGTGAAACAGGAGGGTCAATGGCATGAAGTTGATTGGAATATTGCTTTAGAGTATGTCGCCAATGGTTTGAAAGATGTAGTAGCCGAAAGCGGGGCTGATGCACTTGCAGCATTAGCCTCTCCTCATGCAACACTTGAGGAGCTTTATCTCTTACAAAAGTTGCTTCGTGCTTTAGGCTCGGAAAATATTGATTTCCGTCCTCGCCAAGTGGATTTCCGTCTGGATGCTATGCGCCAAGGCGCACCTTGGTTGGGTCTGACTTTGGCAGAATTGAGCCAGCAGGATGCTGTCTTGGTGATTGGTTCTTTCTTGCGGAAGGATCATCCATTAATTGCACAACGCTTGCGTCAGGCGGCAAAAAAGGGGCAAGAGGTATCTGTTATCTCTGTCGCTGGTGATAACTCCTTAATTCAGTTGCATGCACGCTGTGAAGTTGCACCATCTATGCTCGCTAATGCCTTGGGAGCTGTGCTAAAGGCAGTAGCTGAGTTGAAAGAAGTTGCTGTACCAAGTGTAGTTGCTGATGTTGCTGTTTGTGCAGAATCGAAACGGATCGCACAAAGCTTATTGGATGGGGAAAAGAAAGCTATCCTCTTGGGCAATGTGACTACACAACTAGCAAATGCGGCAGATATACATGTTTTAACGCAGATGCTGGCTGAGCTTACGGGTGCAAGTTTTGGTTATTTAGGGGAGGCTGCAAATACTGTTGGTGGCTATGTTGCACAGGCATACTCTGCCAATAAACCTGCCGCACAAGCGATGTTTGAGACTCCTAAACAAGCTTATGTGCTTTTAGGGCTTGATCCTGAATTGGATTGTGCAAACCCCAGCGTAGTTAATTCTGCTTTAGCCCAAGCGAAGATGGTAGTTAGCTGTTCATCTTTCCGTCAAGATGCAGCCTTGGAATATGCAGATGTTTTGCTACCGATTGCCCCCTTCACTGAAACCTCCGGCTCATTTGTGAATACAGAAGGGCGAGTGCAGTCGTTTAGTGGCGTAGTAAAGCCTTTAGGGGGCACTCGCCCAGCTTGGAAGATTCTGCGTGTGTTAGGCAACATGTTGGGCTTGCCAGGATTTGACTATATGAGCAGTGAAGAGGTGCGTACAGAAGCGTTGGGCAACAGTACCGCTACATTGGTGTCTGGCTTAAATAATACGGTTTCTGGTTTGACCCCGACTTGTTCAGTGAGTGTCCCTTCTGGTTTAGAACGGGTAGTTGATATTCCTATTTATTTCGCTGATCCATTAGTTCGTCGTGCTAAATCTTTGGCAGCAACGAAAGATTCTGCTTTTCCAAAAGCTTACTTGGCAGAGGATGTTTGGCAGGCTTTGTCCTTGGCTATCGGTGCAAAGGTACGAGTACAACAACAAGGGCAGGCCATTGAGTTGGAAGCAGTGTTAGATACTGGGTTGCCAAAACAATGTGTCAGGGTTTCGGCAGCTCATCCAGCTACACAAGTCTTGGGTAGTATGTTTGGGGCAATTTCTGTGGAGCGTGCATAAATGGATGCATTGATGCAGTTTGGCTCAGGGGTTTTTGGTAGCTCTTGGCCTGTTGTATGGACACTGTTAAAGATCGTGTTGATCGTAGCCCCACTTTTGTTAGGTGTAGCCTATCTCACCTTTGCAGAGCGTAAGGTGATTGGCTATATGCAGGTTCGTATTGGCCCTAACCGTGTCGGCCCATATGGCTTGCTTCAACCAATTGCAGATGGTCTCAAACTGTTATTAAAGGAAATTATTGTTCCAACAGGTGCAAATAAAGGAATCTTTATTGTCGCCCCAATGTTGGCAATTGCACCTGCACTAGCAGTATGGGCTGTTGTGCCATTTACTGATTGGTTAGTTCTTGCCGATATTGATGCCAGCTTGCTATATATCATGGCAATTGCATCCATTGGTGTTTATGGGATTATCCTTTCTGGTTGGGCATCCAACTCCAAATATGCGTTTCTTGGTGCAATGCGTTGTGCTGCGCAGATGGTTTCATATGAAATCGCAATGGGTTTCTCATTGGTTTGCGTACTGATGGTCTCCAATAGTTTGAATCTCGTTCAAATTGTGCAAGGACAAAACAGTGGCTGGTTTGTTGATCATGGCTTGGGTGTGTTTTCTTGGAATTGGTTGCCATTGTTGCCAATGTTCCTTGTGTATTTAATTTCAGGAGTAGCAGAAACAAACCGTGCACCATTTGACGTGGCAGAGGGTGAGTCAGAAATCGTTGCTGGTTTCCATGTTGAGTATTCAGGGATGGCTTTTGCTTTATTCTTCTTGGCTGAATATGCGAATATGATTCTGATTGCGACTTTAACCTCTCTCTTATTTTTGGGTGGGTGGTTGTCGCCAGTTGGTTTCTTGCCAGGTGGGATTCTCTGGCTCTTTGCAAAAATCGCTTTCGTACTCTTTTTGTTCCTTTGGTTCCGGGCAACTTTCCCTCGTTATCGCTATGACCAGATTATGCGTTTGGGCTGGAAGGTTTTTATTCCCTTGTGTATGGTCTGGTTGCTTGTTGTTGGCCTCTGGATGATGTCTCCTCTGAATATTTGGAAGTAAGGCTGCGACGTTATGGGTGCAATTAAAGAAATATTCAATAGCTTGCTGTTGAAAGAGTTGATTAAGGGCATGTCTGTCACGGGCAGATACTTCTTTGCCCGCAAGATTACTGTGCAATACCCGGAAGAAAAAACTCCCCAAAGTTTTCGTTTCCGTGGTTTACATGCTTTACGGCGTTATCCAAATGGTGAAGAGCGTTGTATTGCGTGCAAGCTTTGTGAAGCAATTTGCCCAGCAATGGCGATTACGATTGAGGCAGAGCCAAGAAATGATGGTTCTCGTCGAACAACTCGTTATGATATTGACTTAACTAAGTGCATTTTCTGTGGCTTTTGCGAGGAGGCATGCCCTGTTGATGCAATTGTTGAGACTCGTGTTTTTGAGTATCACGGCGAAAAACGTGGTGACTTGTATTACACGAAATCAATGTTGTTAGCGAATGGTGATCGTTACGAGGCACAAATTGCCGAAGATCGCCAAAATGATGCTAAATATCGATAGTGGGCAATCACAATGGAATTTAAAACCTACGTTTTCTATTTTCTTGCAGCAGTCATGATATTTGCGAGTTTGCGGGTCATTACTGCTCGTAACCCTGTTCATGCGGCATTGCACTTGATCCTAGCCTTTTTTACTGCAGGCGGTGTGTGGGCGTTGTTGGAAGCTGAGTTTTTGGCAATATCAATCATTCTGGTATACGTTGGAGCAGTAATGGTTCTGTTCCTTTTCGTTGTCATGATGTTAGATATTAACCTTGATCGCATCCGCCAAGGATTCTGGAGCTATTTGCCTTTAGGTGCTGTACTTGGCTTACTCATGGTGTTGGAGATGGGCTTGGTTCTTGGAAGTAAGTATTTCCAAATGACGACAGTTGATGTCCCAGGGCCAGATGCAGGAGTATCTAATACCCAAGAGTTAGGTCGTTTGCTTTTCACTGATTACGTTTATCCTTTTGAGCTAGCATCGGTCATCCTGTTAGTGGCAATTATCGCTGCTGTTGTGCTGACTTATCGCGGCCCGAAAAAATCCAAGTACACTAATCCGTCTAAGCAAATCAGTGTACAGGCGAAAGACCGCATCCGTATCTTGCAGATGCCGGTTGAAAAACAGGACTGATAGGTTCTTAAAACCTTTCAATCGGAAAACATCACGGGGGTCAAATGCTTACACTATCCCATTTTCTAATATTGGGTGCCATATTGTTTGCAATCAGCATTGTTGGAATTTTTCTTAACCGGAAAAATCTGATTGTGTTGTTGATGGCAATAGAATTGATGCTGCTTGCAGTTAACATGAACTTTGTCGCATTTTCACGCTTCTTGCAGGACTTGGGGGGGCAGCTTTTTGTCTTCTTTATTCTCACTGTGGCTGCGGCAGAGTCAGCGATTGGCTTGGCAATTTTGGTTGTCTTATTCCGCAACCTTAAGTCCATCCATGTAGACGATTTGGACAGCCTCAAGGGTTAATTTATGGAAATGCAGAAACTTTACCTGCTTGTGCCTCTTGCCCCTCTTTTTGGAGCAATTGTTGCAGGTCTATTTTGTCGGGTCATCCCTCGTTGGCTGGCGCATACGGCGACTATACTGGGTGTCGCCGTAGCCTTCATTGCCTCTGTGGTTATTTTCCGTGATGTGTTAGCTGGTCACTCTTTCAACGGAACAGTCTACACATGGCTAACTAGTGGTGATTACCGTTTTGAAGTTGGTTTCCTGATTGATACATTGACAGCAACCATGATGTTGGTTGTGACCTTTGTTTCTTTGATGGTTCACCTTTATACCATTGGCTACATGCAAGAAGATCCGGGATATAACCGTTTCTTTTCTTACATTTCCCTATTTACCTTCTCAATGTTGATGTTGGTAATGAGCAACAACTTTATGCAGTTGTTCTTTGGGTGGGAGGCTGTAGGTCTTGTGTCTTATTTGCTGATTGGTTTCTGGTATACCCGTCCGACGGCGATTTTTGCCAATATGAAAGCCTTTTTGGTTAACCGTGTTGGTGACTTTGGTTTTATCTTAGGGATTGGTTTAGTCTTGACCTACTGTGGCTCGTTAGACTATGCCACCGTGTTTGCCAAAGCTCCATCTTTGGCAGAAACACAAATCTCAATTTGGGGTAGTGCTTCATGGTCACTCATGACTGTCACCTGTATTTGTCTCTTCATTGGGGCAATGGGTAAGTCTGCACAAGTACCGTTGCATGTTTGGCTGCCTGATTCAATGGAAGGTCCAACCCCGATTTCTGCGTTGATTCACGCAGCAACAATGGTGACTGCGGGCATCTTCATGGTGTCACGTATGTCCCCCTTATTTGAGCTTAGCACTACTGCTTTGTCATTTGTTTTGATTGTCGGCTCAATTACTGCCTTATTCATGGGCTTCTTGGGGATTATCCAAAACGACATCAAACGTGTTGTTGCGTACTCTACTTTGTCTCAACTGGGTTACATGACAGTGGCCTTGGGGGTTTCAGCTTATTCAGTAGCAATCTTCCATTTGATGACACATGCCTTCTTCAAGGCATTGTTATTCCTTGGCGCAGGTTCTGTGATTATGGGTATGCACCATGATCAAGATATTCGTAACATGGGTGGTTTGCGCAAATACATGCCTATTACTTGGATTACGAGTTTGGTTGGATCGCTGGCTCTGATTGGTACACCATTTTTGTCTGGTTTTTATTCCAAAGATTCGATTATTGAGGCCGTTGCCCTTTCACATATCCCCGGGTCAGGCTTTGCCTATTTTGCAGTTTTAGCTGGTGTGTTTGTGACGGCTTTCTACTCTTTCCGTATGTATTTCTTGGTGTTCCATGGGGAGGAGCGTTTTGGTAAGCTGCATGAAGACGAGCATCACCACCATGATGACGATCATGGTGACCATCATCATGGTTTAGCACCGGGGCAAAAGCCTCACGAGTCTCCTTGGGTTGTTACTGTGCCTCTGGTGCTGTTAGCAATCCCTTCATTGGCGATTGGTTTCTTTGGTATTGAACCGATGCTGTTTGGTGATTACTTTAAGGGTGTCATTTATATCGATGCCAAGGCTCACCCTGTAATGCATGAATTAGAGCACCATTTCCATGGTGCAGTTGCGATGGCATTACACAGTATTACAACCCTACCATTTTTCTTTGCCTTATCTGGTGTTGTGCTTTCTGGTTATTTCTACCTGAAACGCCCAGATATTCCTGCTGCGGTATACAAGAAGCTTTCTGCTATTAATACCGTATTGGAAAACAAATACTATTTCGATAAGTTTAATGAAACAGTATTTGCTGGTGGCGCACGTCTTCTTGGCTCTTTCTTGTGGCGTTTTGGCGACGTGAAGGTAATTGATGGTTTCTTTGTCAATGGCTCTGCCAAGTTGGTTGGTTGGGTATCTGGACTCATGCGTCGGTTGCAAACTGGCTATGTGTACCATTATGCCTTTACCATGATTATTGGCCTCTTTGTATTGATGACATTCTGGATGACCCGCGCTTAAGGTCGAAGAGCAAGGAACAACATGTCTGAGCATCTGCTTTCTCTCGCAATTTGGATTCCGATCTTTGCTGGCATATTTACGCTTGCTACTGGTTCAGATCGGAATGCCCCTCTCGCTAGAATGGTTGCCCTTGGTGGGGCGTTACTGGGTCTAGTGGTTACTATCCCTCTTTACACGCGGTTTGACACAGCAAGTGCAGCAATGCAATTTGTTGAGCAGTACTCTTGGATCCCGCGCTTTGCTGTGAACTACCATTTGGGCGTAGATGGAATATCGATGCCCTTCGTGATCCTTAACAGCTTTATCACAGT
This sequence comes from uncultured Rhodocyclaceae bacterium, assembly GCA_964578025.1. GTDB lineage: Bacteria > Pseudomonadota > Gammaproteobacteria > Burkholderiales > Rhodocyclaceae > CAZOBT01. The sequence continues at coordinate 12,654 of CAZOBT010000018.1, forward strand.
CATCGTAGTTTTGGCTGGCTGGCAAGTTATTGAGCAGCGTGTTGCACAATACAATGCAGCTTTCCTGATTATGTCTGGCTTGCTTAATGGTATTTTTGCAGCCCTAGATGGTGTTCTGTTTTATGTATTCTTCGAAGCATCCCTAATTCCCTTGTACATTATCATCGGGATTTGGGGCGGGCCTAACCGAGTATATGCAGCGTTAAAGTTCTTCTTATATACCCTGTTTGGCTCGTTGCTGTTCCTCTTGGCGTTGATGTATTTATTCTTCCAGTCAGGTGGTAGCTTCTCGATTTTGGAATGGCATAAGTTGCCTATTGGCCTTACCGCACAAGCGTGGTTGTTCTTTGCTTTCTTGATTGCGTTTGCTGTCAAAGTACCGATGTGGCCTGTCCATACTTGGTTACCTGATGCACACGTTGAAGCACCGACGGGTGGCTCAATTGTGTTGGCAGCGATTGGTTTGAAATTGGGTGCATATGGCTTCTTGCGTTTTTCTCTGCCCATCGCGCCGGATGCGGCGCATCAGCTAGGCTGGGTGGTCGTTGGCTTATCCTTGATTGCAATTGTCTACATTGGTTTTATTGCTCTGATTCAGAGCGATATGAAAAAACTCGTGGCCTATTCATCAATTGCGCACATGGGTTTTGTTACCCTTGGCTTCTTCATGTTTAGTGCAATGGGGATTGAAGGTGCTCTGGTACAAATGATCTCTCACGGCTTTGTTTCCGGTGCAATGTTCTTCTCCATCGGTGTGATGTATGACCGTGTGCATAGTCGTCAGATTGCTGATTATGGTGGTGTTGTTAATACAATGCCTAAATTCGCAGCATTCTTTATGCTGTTCTCAATGGCGAATGCGGGTTTACCAGCTACCTCCGGTTTCGTTGGCGAGTTCATGGTGATTCTTGGGGCAGTCAAGTTCAACTTCTGGACTGCATTTGCAGCCGCTTCAACAATGATTGTTGGTGCAGCCTATACCTTGTGGATGTACAAACGTGTGGTGTTTGGCGAAGTTGCGAATCAACATGTCGCTGAGCTTCAAGATGTGAATGCTCGAGAATTTTTCATCCTCTTGGTATTGGCATCATGTGTTTTAGCAATGGGGCTTTACCCACAACCATTTACAGAAGTGATGCATGGTTCTGTCAATGAGTTGTTGCGTCATGTCGCTGTCAGCAAACTCTAACGATTTACGGTGTATGGTATGCTAAATCAATTCGTTGTACCTGATCTTCTCCCTGCTGCGCCGGAAATTTTCCTGCTGGCAATGGCCTGCATCATTTTGTTGCTTGACCTTGTCAAAGCAGGGGGTAGGCTTGTCACCTTTGTCTTGTCACAACTGACCTTGCTTGGATGTTTTGTAACTACCCTAAGAACCAGTTTTTTCTGGGCTGTACTAGTTCCAGATAAAGATAAGGTTGATGGGACAAATATTGTTGTGAATGCTATTTCTTACACCTTCAGCAATATGTTTGTTGATGATGTAATGTCCGATTTGCTGAAGCTTGTGCTGTATTTAGCAGTAATGCTTTTCTTGTTCTATTCTCGACCGTTCATTGCTGCACGAAATGAGATGGACAAGGGCGAGTTTTACCTCTTAGCTCTGTTCGCTACGCTCGGTATGATGGTTATGATTTCTGCCAATCATTTCCTCACGATCTACTTGGGCTTAGAGCTGTTGTCACTATCTTTATATGCGATGGTGGCAATGGATAGAGATTCTGCTTCCAGTACGGAGGCGGCAATGAAGTATTTTGTGCTGGGTGCATTAGCTTCGGGGATGCTGCTTTATGGCATGTCAATGATCTATGGAGCAACTGGCTCTTTGGAAATCACCGAAATTGCTACTCAACTTTATTCGCGTAACATGAATAGCGTAGTGTTGGTTTTCGGATTGGTCTTCGTAGTCGCCGGGCTAGCATTTAAGTTGGGAGCTGTGCCTTTCCATATGTGGGTACCTGACGTTTATCAAGGCGCGCCCACAGCAGTCGCTATGTTTATTGGTTCTGCGCCTAAGTTAGCTGCATTTGCTATTGTAGTGCGCTTATTAATCAATGGCATGATTGTTGCATCACAAGATTGGCAAGCTATGTTGGTAATCTTGGCTGTATTGTCAATGGGTATTGGCAACATTGTGGCGATTGCGCAAACAAACATTAAACGGATGCTGGCTTACTCTGCAATTTCCCATATGGGCTTCATGCTGTTGGGGATTGTGACTGGGGTGGTTGGTGGTGATGCGGATTTTGCTTTAAATGCGTATAGCTCATCCATGTTCTATGTTGTTACCTATGTCTTGACGAGTTTGGGCGCGTTCGGCATGATTTTGCTGCTTTCTCGCTCAGGTGCTGAAGCAGAAACACTAGATGACTTTAAAGGCTTGAACCAACGCAGCCCTTGGTTTGCCTTTATTATGCTAACCATTTTGTTCTCAATGGCTGGCGTGCCTTTCTTTGTAGGCTTCTTTGCGAAGTTTTCTGTGTTGCAGGCAGTTGTTGCTTCTAAACAATATTGGTTGGCAATTGTGACAGTTCTGTTCTCGCTGATTGGGGCTTTCTACTATCTGCGTGTGGTGAAGGTCATGTATTTTGATCAGCCAGCAGTGACTGATGCGATCGTTGCACCAATGGAATTTAAAATTCTCTTGTCTATGAACGGTTTGGCAATTGCTTTCTTAGGTTTATTCCCACAAGCATTGATGAGCCTCTGTGCTTTCTCTTTGTTACGTTCCTTATAAGCATTGCTGTCTGGTTTAGTTTTTAGTTGTTTAAAAAAGGCAAACTGCATATTTCGCAGTTTGCCTTTTTGTTATTCGCAAAATCGCAAAAATGATTTTTAAGAGGTTGGATTTGTTTGAGATTCAAAAAGATGCACAGCTTGTAGAAAAGCAAATTAGCTCGGAAGAGGTATTTGCTGGTCGTTTGCTACATGTGCGAAATGATGAGGTAAGTTTGCCAAATGGTGCCTTAGCACTTCGTGAGTACATCACCCACTCAGGTGCAGTTGTTATCATTGCTGTCTTACCAAATGGAAATCTTGTTTTTGAACGTCAGTTTCGCTACCCAGTTGGTAGCGTGTTTCTTGAGCTACCTGCGGGAAAGATTGATCAAGGCGAAGCTATTTTGGCTACAGCAAAACGCGAATTGCTGGAAGAAACTGGATTTACGGCACAAAGTTGGCGTTATTTGGGGAAAATGCACCCCTGTATTGGTTATTCCGACGAGAAGATAGAAATCTTCTTAGCACAAGATTTATGTTTTACCGGAAGTAACCATTTAGATGAGGGTGAGTTTCTTGATGTTTTTGAAATGTCTTTGGTTGAAGCAGAGCAAGCTGTAAGAACTGGAGAAATTACAGATGCAAAAACAATTACCGCCTTGTTTTGGGCAAAAGGGGTATTAGAACAAGGCTGGTAATAAGTCGTTGGCGTGGTACGCAGTAATGCTTTTAGGTTAAATGGCGATTTGCACAGGAATATTACTGATAGCTTGGATTTTTGCTGCAAACTGCTTGAGTTCTTCAGCAGAGGATTGGCCTAAATGTTCCGCTCCGGCTTGTTGTGAGGGGCGAGCAATCCCATAAAGATGAATACCTTGAATTCGTTGTTGGTGTTCAGCGACGAAGTCAATATAGGCTTGTGTTTCTGTGCTATTGGGATAATGCCCATCAATGGGAAACCAGCAGGTCTGTATCCATGTTGGCGCAAGCTCACAACAATGTTTTAAGTTGCGGCTGATTTTCTCTATAGAGAGTTGTGTTTGATTAACCAGTGCAATACCACTTTCGGTTGCTCGGTCTACTTTGAACCAAACCTCACCACCTGCCTGCCCAAGAGCTTTAATGCCTTCTTGTACAGATACGCGATGGAGTTGGCTACCGTTGGTGATTAGACGAATTGGGATGGTTGGTAAATGTGCTTGAGCGTGTAAGATAGCAATCACACGTTCTACAACTGTTTTAAACTCAGGGGCGGTCGTTGGTTCGCCATTCCCAGCAAACGCAATATCAGCAACCCGTCGCATTTCTGGAGCAACCCGTGTCTCTAAGAAACGAGTTAAAAAATCAGGGGCTAAAAAAGCGGATAATTCTCGTGCTAACAGCTCAATATCAATGCTGGGAGGACTACCGCGTGTCAGGTTTTCGACTTGACAGTAAATACAAGCCCAATTACAAGCATTGTTAGTGTTTAGATTAATCCCGATTGATACCCCTTTGGCGCGTCGTGAAACAACAGGGTAAACGTAAGTCATATTCTCAATGTGGCGATTGTGATCGTGGATGGTTAGAACTGACGACAAAATAAGTTCTCCGTTATTACCGAATTAAATTTTATTAAATTAAATACAAGATAAATATTAACCTGTAAAAGAAGCAATTATGTTGATTACTCGTCGTTTAGAGTTTGATGCGGGACACCGTATCCCCGATCATAAAAGCCAATGTCGTCATCTGCATGGGCATCGTTATGTATTAGAAGTCACTTTGTCTGGAGATATTATTCAGAAAGCGGGTGATGCAGCAAATGGCATGGTAATGGACTTTGCCGATGTTAAAGCTATTGCGAAAGAGCAGATTGTTGATCGTTGGGATCACGCCTTTTTAGTGTACGAGGGCGATCATCAGGTTGTGGATTTTCTGCAATCCTTACCTGAGCATAAAACGGTGATTCTCCCCTGTATTCCTACCGCAGAAAACTTGGCACAACTTGCCTTCAGTTGCTTAGATAAAGCGTATCAAGACGTGTATGGCAATCACCTCGCCTTGTTTCAGGTGCGTTTGTATGAAACCCCAAATTGTTGGGCTGATGCGGTTCGCGCTTAACTTGAAATTGCCGTTGTTAAAATTAACGAATGCCCAAAAACAAAAAAGCCCCGCAGAGCGGAGCTTTTTTGTTGAATTTTGTGGTGCCCAGGAAGGGACTCGAACCCCCACAGTGTTGCCACC
>CAZOBT010000019.1:0-17148 GCA_964578025.1 uncultured Rhodocyclaceae bacterium
TTCTAAACGCAAGGTGTCACGCGCCCCAAGGCCACAGGGTTTGACTCCGGCGGCGATAAAGGCATTCCACACGTTTTCGGCTTTGGCGGCGGGGAGCATGATTTCAAAGCCATCTTCCCCGGTGTAACCCGTGGTTGCGACAAAATACTCGCCACATTCGGCGGCAAAGAAGGGAGCGAGATTGGCGGTGGCGGCGTGAATGGCAGGTAACACTTGCCATGCTTTGGCTTTCGCTTCGCTGCCTTGAATGGCAATGATCGCCAAGGCATTTTCACCTTCACGGCGTGGGGTCAAGGTGACATCAAGTTGCCATTCGGCTAAACGTGCTGCCATCCATGCCAAATCTTTCTCGGCTGTTCCGGCATTGATGACTAAGCGGAAGCGGGTTTCGCTGAGGTAATAGATGATTAAATCGTCGACCACGCCTGCATCGGCATTCAACATGCAGCTATAGAGAGCTTTACCAGCCACTTGGAGCTTGGCGACATCATTGGCAACAAGGCGGGAAAGGAAGGTACGGGCATCTGCGCCAACAACATCCACAGGGCACATATGCGACACGTCAAACATGCCACAAGCGCGACGCACGGCATGGTGTTCTTCGATTTGTGAACCGTAATTGACGGGCATATCCCAGCCGCCAAAATCTACCATACGCGCACCAAGTTGGCGGTGGGCAGCATTCAAAACCGTTTGTTTGGTCATAACACTCTTTCAGTAACAGACAAATCGACAAGTAAGCCAATCTAAGGGCGTAAAGGGCAAGTCGAATCAGGGCAATATGGCATTGCACCGCTGATGCGACTTACCCCTCTGTCCTTGTTACCTGAGAGATTGCACCCCCACGCCAGATCGAACATGGCGCGGTAACACAGTGAATGTGCAGTGGGTGATTGCCCCTTCGGTGGATAGTTACCAAAGATACTAAGTTGGTCTATCACTCTCCAGAGTGTCAGGAAACCAGATGGAGCATGGCTTCGCTGGTTTTGCAGTCCTTTGGCCTGAGCGTTTTCGGGTTAATTGCGCCTTCGGCGATAGCAGAAGCTATGCTCTTCCGCAAAACGGGCGGCACTATAAAGAGCTAGGCAAAAGTTGGCAACTAAATTTTTAGAAAAATTTATGCTGAAAAATCAGCTTGTTATTTACCCGTTTATTTGCCTGTTTATTTACCCGTTAATGCCCGAAAAAAGTTAGTCAAAAGGATCAGAAGCAAGAACCACCCCCACCAGCTATTGCTACGTTCTTTTTCGGCAGTTTTCTGGGTAGAGCGATGGTGGAAATTGGGGGAAATATCCACCGGATTACGGACATAAACATGCCAACCTTTGCGCCATAACAGCCAGAAAATGCGCAAATGCTCACGCCATGATGTTCGCCAAGTAGCCACGGGCGGGAGTTTGAGGCGGTGATCTAAACTGCCAGTTTTTTGCGCCAAGGGAAAGGCCAAACTAGCTGACCAAGTACGCCATACGTGCATAAAAACCACATAAATCAGCTTTTCGCCCAGCAAAATGCTGCGCCATGCCAACGTTCCCCAACACGCAGCGGCAAATAAAGCACAGGGGGCTAACAGTAGATAGGCAAAAACGGCAAAGGGCAGAAAGTTACGACTTTCTTCCGCCACCGCCGACATGCCCAAGGCCAACATGAACCCAAACAAGCCGCCAAAATATTGTTTGAGTCCGCTATTGGGAAAGTAATAACGTAACCACGAGGGGGAGCAGGAAAAGATGTGACGAGCCAAGCTTGGCAAGGCACTGGCAAGCAACCAGCCACCAAGGCAATAAATCAGAATGCTGACATTGTCCTGCTGGCCTAGGCGTTCATTCAGCCATAGACCAAAGAAGATTCCGACGAATAGACCAAGTAGGACATCTGTTGACAGAACTAGACCAAATTTATTTAAGGGGTTTCTTTTGTGCATAAACCGCCAATAAGCCGGTGGTTCGATCTCATGATTGCCACATTCTTGCTGTAGCCCACCTAAAAAGTGGCGGCAACGTTGCCAATCCACTCCCCAAGCCCAACGGCGCGATGGTGGATTTTCGGGGCGTAATTGCGCGTTCAGCAAGGCATTGGGCGAAAAATAGGCGGCGGCAATGCCCATATCGGTAACGTGTAAACGCTGATTAAGGCGTTCGTTAACTACTGGGTTATCGGTGAGTCCACACAAGATGCCACTTTCACCTGTCTGTTGGGTTTGCTGCTCGGTGCGCCATTGCAATATTCCGGCGGCTTGAAACAGCAGCTCTGGGGCAAGTTCACGACTGTATGCCAAGAAATAAATCAACTCTTCGGCATAATCCATGCGGGTATCTATCGTGGCGTTTTTTAGTGCTTCTTGTTGTTGTGCAAAGCAGGCCAGTAGTGCGGGTAGATCACGGTATTCTTGGCGGTCGCGTAAATCACGCATCGCCTTTTCTACTGAAAAGCTTGTTTCGGTATCCACCTCCTGCCGGGTGGGAAGAGGGGGACTTTCTGGTAACACCAATGCCTCAATGGGTGGCGGCGGCGTTGGAATCGGAATTGCTTCAGTTTTTTCTATTTGGTCTATTAGTGAATTAACACTATCAGGCGTGTTAAAAACCAGCATTTCTGGATTTGGTCTTGATTTTTCCTCAACGTTGGCGGAAGCCTGTGCCGCGCCATCGGCAATGTTGACTTCTTGTACGTCGTTCTCATCCTCCGCGTATTCCTCCTCTTCCGCATACCATGCCGCTTCGCGCAAAGCCGTTTCATAGGCGGTGCGGATGTCGGAAAATTCTTTGGGATGGGTATCGGGGCGATAGGTGCGGATTTTGAGGGCGTAGGCGCGGCGAATTGCCTGTGTATCGCTGGTTGGCGCGAGGCCGAGCAGTTGCCAAGAGTTCATGCTGATTGTCCTCCCGTGCTTACCACAAGGTATCGTTTTCTAAGCGATCCAAGACCTGTTTCAACATCTTGCCTACTTCGCGGATTTTTTCAGGGTCTTGGCTATCGAGAGCAGTGGTAAAACGCCCAAGCACCGCGTTAATTACTTCACGATCATCGCCTAAACGCTGTTCGTATAAACGATTGGCGCGTTCTAAGAGGGCGCGGTTTTCGTCTTGGTCGCGGGGATGGATTTTGAGTTTCGCCAGCTCTGCACGACGTTCAGCGATTTCGGCTTCGGAGACATCGCCCGCCAGTTTTTTAATCAGCAAATTACGCGATAGACCAATCGCTGCCACATCAATATCCACATCCAAAATGCCATTTACGTCATAGGTAAAGCGAATTTCGGCCTCAATTTCTCCGGCGGGACGAGGTGGAATGCTGAGTTCAACTGAGCCTAAGTTAATGTTATTGCGACAGTTTCTGGCTTCGCCTTGAAAAATTTCAATGCTTAATTTGCTTTGTTTGTCTTGTAAGGTGCAGACGGTTTTGCTGCGGCTGGCGGGGATGATGGTGTTGCGTTCGATAATCGGTAAAAACAAATCTTCCTCATAACTGCCATCGGCGCGTTTTTCTGCGACTGACGTGCCAAGGCTATGCGGGCAAACGTCGGTTAACACGACTTCTTGAAACGCCGCTTCTTGCCCACTTAGCCCGGCACACACCGCCGCACCAAGGGCAATCGTTTGATCAGGGTCAAGGTGACGCAGCGGCAAACGCCCAAACAAACGTGCGACTAATTTGCGCACAATCGGCATCCGCGTTGCCCCACCGACCAAGATAATTTCGTCTAAATCGGCGGCGCGGAGTCGCGCATCACGCAAGGCACGTTCAATCGGGGCGCGGAGACGTTCTAGCAGGGGAGCGCATTGTTGTTCGTATTCGTCTTGTGTAATGTGAATGTCTAAGGGCGGCAAGGGCTGTGGCAGGCGGAAGTGGTACTCATGGTCGCGGCTCAAAGCTCGCTTGGCGGTTTCGGCAGCAAAGCGCATGGCGGCTGCCATGTGTGGCTGATCAAGGGCAATCCCTTGTGTTTGCTTACGTCCAATCAGCTCCATCATGGCGAGGGTGAAATCATCACCGCCCAAAAAGCTATCGCCGCCCGTGGCGCGAACTTCCATGACACCGAAGAAGCGTTCCAAAATCGACACGTCAAACGTGCCACCACCAAGGTCAAAGATCAAAAATTTGGTTTCAGCATCCCGTTCTAAAATGCCATGAAACAACGCGGCGGCAGTCGGTTCGTTAACCAAACGCAATACATTTAGCCCGGCGAGTTCCCCAGCTAAACGTGTGGCTTTACGTTGTTGATCGTTAAAGTAGGCGGGGACAGAAATAATCACATCACGGACTTCCACCCCACAATGCGCTTCGGCATCAGCTTTTAACGCCCCTAAAATCAAGGCAGAAAGCTCTTCGGGCAGAAATTCTTTTGCCCCTAAATGACTGACTTGGCGGCTGCCCATTAAGCGTTTGAAGGAAGCGACCGTATTTTTGGGATAGGTGGCTAAGCGTTCGGCGGCGGTTTGCCCCAGCAAGACGGTTGTGCCATCCAAAGACACCACCGAGGGCGTTAAATAACTGCCATGCGCATTCGGAATAATCGTTGGTACGCCATCGTTTAAGTAACTAATGAGGCTGTTGGTCGTGCCTAAGTCGATACCAAAGATCATTTTTTGTGTTCTCCCAAAGACTGCAATTTAGCCAAGTTAATAGCAAAGGGAGGAATATAGCCTGTTCATTTTGTGAATGGGCGGCTTTACAGGCTGATTGTGGCGGATTACGGAAATTGTTATGGGTGGCTGGCATACCACGCTGCCAAATCCTGCCCCCATAACACGGTGATAATTAACAAAATCGGGACAAGGCTGATAAAGGTGTACAACACGCGCCGGATAAAAGGATGGGCTTGCTGGGCTTCCAGAAAATAATGGGCGACTAAATGCCCCTTGAGCCAACAAATTGCCGCGACGATAAAAGCTAAAAGCTGTTGCTGCGAAAGGTTTTGCCCTAAGGATAACGAGAAAAAACTCAGACTAAGCAAGCCTAGCCATGCCAAAACAATGGGACGCAAAACGTGGCTTGGTGCTTGTTTCTGGGGCTGTATTTGTTGCGGATACTTGGAAGTGCTCATATCAACTCGGCTTTTTCCGGCCAACATTAGGCCAACACATAGAAGAAGGGAAAAATTAGCAGCCAAATGATGTCGGTGGCGTGCCAATAACAGGCGAGGGCTTCTAAACCGCTATATTCCTCAGACGAATACGCTCCCAAGGCATGTCGCAACAACACCCACAACATCCCCAAAATGCCCCAGATTGCATGCACCATGTGATTCAGCGTCAAGTAGTAATACACGGTAAAGAAAATGCCACCGCTCACATTGACCCCATGCGCCATATTCCATTGAATTTCCAGATATTTCGCCAGTGGATAACCCAAGGCGAAAAGCAGCCCGGCGACTAAGTAGGCGATTGATTGCCCCCGTTGTTCCTTGCGTATCGCCACCACGGCGGCGGCTAAACACAGGCTACTGGTCAACATCAACAAGGTAATACCTAAGCCAGCCAAACGCGATAACTGCGCAGCTCCGGCGGTGAATTTTTCAGGAAAATGCGCCCGTGCGACGAAATAGACCAAAAACAGCACAAGGAACTCGACGAACTCACAACAAATCCCAACCCAAATCCCTTTATTGCCGGGGATGCGATAGGGTGTGGTGCTAGAAACATTGGACATGGGCAAATTCAGCCATTGGCAGATGATTTAAGCCCCAGATTCTCAACAAAGCGTAAGCGATGCACAAAGAGATAGATCAAAAATACGGTGTAGCATCACTGTTATTCGTTCATGCTGTGTTAGTGCGAGACCATGAAATTTTTATTTGTGCATCAAAATTTTCCGGGGCAATTTCGCCATGTCGCCAAAGCCTTGGCAGAGGATTCCACCCATCAAGTCGTCGCCTTGGGTGAGGCAAGAAATCTGGCGGCTCGTCCGCCATTACACCCAAAAATAAAGATGTTTAGTTATCAAGTTGATCGTCTTGGTGGGGCGGAAACGCATCATTACTTACGCGATTTTGAAGGCCATGTGCGGCGTGGGCAAAGTGTGGTGCGGGCGGCGTTACAGCTAAAAAACCAAGGTTTTGAACCCGATGTTGTTGCCGCCCATCCCGGTTGGGGCGAGGCCACGTTTTTGCGTGATGTGTTTCCTAAGGCGCGCCATATAAATTATTTTGAATATTATTATCAGGCGCAGGGCGGCGACATGGATTTTGATCCTGAGTTTCCGAGTAATTTGGATGACTTGCTGCGCGTGCGGGTAAAAAACAGTACGCAGCTATTGAGTTTGGTGGCATGTGACCAAGGTTTGTCACCAACGGCATGGCAAAAAAGCCGTTATCCGGCAGAGTTTCAGCACAAGATTCACGTGATCCATGAAGGGGTGAATACGCAAGTCGTTACGCCAAATGCACAAGCAGCGGTGCGTATTGGTCAGCATGTTTTTCGTGCTGGAGATGAAGTTGTCACCTATGTTGCGCGTAATTTGGAGCCCTATCGTGGGTATCACATTTTTATGCGGGCATTGCCCAAACTCTTAGCCGCCCGCCCTAAAGCGCAGGTGTTGATGGTGGGGGGCGATGATGTCAGTTATGGCAAGCGTTTACCCGAAGGCGAAAGCTATCGGCAAAAATATATCGACGAGGTAAAAAACGATGTTGATTGGTCACGGGTGCATTTCCTTGGCAAATTGCCTTATCAAGATTACCTGCGGGTCTTACAGGTTTCTGCCGCCCATGTGTATTTGACCTATCCGTTTGTGCTGTCATGGTCGATGTTAGAAGCCATGTCTGCCGGGTGCTTACTCATTGCCTCCGCCACTACGCCGGTACAAGAAGTCATTACACCGCAGGAAAATAAGCAACAAAACGGTTTATTGGTCGATTTTTTTGACGCAAGTACGTTGGCACAACAAATTAGCGCGGTCTTAGCCAATCCTGCCAAGTTCCAACACCTACGCCATGCCGCGCGGCAACATGTGGTCGAACACTATGATTTGCAAAGTCGCTGTCTGCCGCAATTACTGGCCTTCTTAAAACAGGGGGCAAATCGTAATTCGTAAGCAAGCCGTCAACTTAGGGGGCTGGGGCGGTGTGCTAAGATGCGCCCTTTCCCTATTTTTGATGGTGTTTTCCCTTGCCGTATCAATCTGTTGTGAAGTTTGACCTGCATTGCCATTCCACAATTTCTGATGGCACTTTGCCCCCGCACGCTGTGGTTGAGCGTGCCGCAAAGAATGGGGTAACACTGTTAGCCTTGACCGATCATGATGATGTTTCTGGCTATGCTGAAGCCGCCGCTGCGGCGGCAAGTTGTCAGATTGATTTGGTGAGTGGGGTCGAAATTTCGATCGAATGGCGGGGGATGCCCATTCACATTGTCGGTTTAGGCTTCGCACCCGATGCGCCTGAACTGCTGGCGGGTTTAGCCGGAATTCGTTCAGGACGGGTGGAACGGGCGCGGCGCATGTCAGACGCACTCGCCCGCGCCGGGATTGGTGGGGTATTTACGGGGGCGATGAAATTAGCAACCAACCCCAATTTAATTTCCCGCTCCCACTTTGCCCGTTATTTAGTATCAATTGGCATTTGTAATACGACGCAGTCGGTATTTAATAATTATTTAACCCCCGGCAAGCCCGGTTATGTCGAACATAAATGGGTGGAATTAGCGGAAGCGGTCGCTTGGATTAAAAACGCAGGTGGCGTGGCGGTTGTGGCACATCCGGGGCGATATAAATTATCTGGCGAGAAAATGCGCCAATTCTTAAGCGAATTTCGTGATGCGGGCGGGCAGGCCATTGAAGTGGTTTCTGGCAGTCATTCGCCCGACCATGTTTTGCATTTTGCGCGTTTAGCCCGTTATTTCGGTTTTCATGCTTCAAGCGGTTCAGACTTTCATTGCCCCGACGAGAGTTATATTGATTTAGGTCGTCTTGCTACCTTACCGGAAGATTTAAAACCGGTGTGGCGATTGTTAGCCTAATTATTTTCCTAATTTTAAATTGAGTACGCGGCAAATTAGCTTATGGTGCAACATCTTTATTTACATCCCGAAACCCCACAAACCCGCTTATTAGAAAAAACAGCAGCGGCATTGCGTGAAGGGGCGGTGATTGCGTTTCCTACTGATTCTTGTTATGCCTTAGCCTGTCATCTAGGCGATAAACAAGCCTTAGATAAAATCCGAGCCATTCGTGGTATTGATGAGCGGCATCATTTAACCTTAATGTGCCGTGATTTATCCGAAATTGCCCAATATGCCCGCGTTGATAATGCGCAATATCGCTTATTAAAAATGACCACCCCTGGGCCTTATACCTTTATTTTAGAAGGCACGAAAGAATTGCCACGGCGCATTATGCACCCCAAGCGTAAAACCTTGGGTTTGCGCATTCCCGATCATGTTTTGGCACAAGCCTTATTAACGACTTTAAATGAGCCATTATTAACGTGTACCCTTAGCCTACCCGGTGATGACGCTCCTTTATATGATGGTTTTGAAATTGCTGACCGTTTAGAAAATGCGCTGGATTTGTTGTTAGACATTGGTGATTGCGGCACACAAGCAACAACGGTCATTGATTTAAGCAGCGGCACACCTGAGCTAATTCGTGCGGGACGCGGTAGTTTAGACCCCTTTGGCTTATCAGCGTAAATCAACAAGAAAATGTCATAAGAGGTAATCTATGGATATTGAGCGTTTAATTCCGGTAATTGCCATTTCGATTTTACCGATTGTGTTAGCCATTACCGTGCATGAAGCGGCGCATGGTTATGCCGCAAAACATTTTGGCGATCAAACAGCATGGCGTGAAGGGCGAGTTAGTTTAAATCCAGCACGGCATATTGATTGGTGGGGTACGGTCGCTTTACCCATTTTATTATTGTTGCTATCGGGGAATAAATTTTTGTTTGGTTATGCTAAACCTGTCCCGGTAAACTTTGGACGTTTGCGTAATCCTAAACGCGATATGTTATGGGTTGCTGCCGCTGGGCCGGGGGTGAATTTTATTATGGCTGTATTATGGGCAGCCTTATTAAAACTTGCTTTAGTATTGCCTGATAATAGCTACACCATTCCTTTAGCAGAAATGAGTAATATTGGGGTTGAAATTAATATTATGCTGATGGTGCTGAATTTATTGCCCTTGCCACCGTTGGATGGTGGGCGGATTGCGGTGAGTTTATTGCCCTATCCAGCCGCGATGAAATTTGCCCGTTTAGAACCGTGGGGCTTCCCGATTATTTTGCTCTTGTTATTTACGGGCGTATTAAGTGCGATTTTAATGCCACTCGCGGATGGGGTGCGTGGTTTGTTGGATGCCTTATTTAATATTTATTAAAAATTACCGATTAAACTTTAATTTTTATTTAAGTTTTTAATTTACTGTTACTGCTGAAAAGATAATTAATTATGTACGCTGAACGAGTTCTTTCTGGTATGCGCCCCACCGGGTCTTTGCATCTTGGGCATTATCATGGGGTATTAAAAAACTGGGTGAAATTACAAAATGAATATCCCTGTTTATTTTTTGTTGCGGATTGGCACGCTTTAACAACGCAATATGATGATCCCCAAAAAATCGCCCAAAATTCGTGGGATATGGTGATTGATTGGTTAGCCGCCGGGGTTGATCCAAGCAAGGCGACCTTGTTTATTCAGTCGCAAGTGCCAGAACATGCTGAATTGCATTTGTTGTTGTCAATGTCCACGCCTTTGGGCTGGTTGGAGCGGGTGCCGACCTATAAAGATCAACAAGAAAAGTTGGCAAATAAAGATTTGTCGACCTATGGTTTTTTGGGCTATCCGCTGCTGCAAGCCGCCGATATTCTGATTTATCGTGCTGACAAAGTTCCAGTTGGTGAAGACCAAGTGCCGCATATTGAGTTCTCACGCGAAATTGCACGTCGCTTCAATCATTTATATGGACGTGAACCAAATTTTGAAGAAAAGGCCAAAGAGGCAATTAAGAAAATTGGCGGTAAAAAAGCCAAGCTTTATCAAGAATTGCGTACCCGCTTCCAAGAGCGCGGGGATGGTGAAGCGTTAGCGCAAGCTCAGGCATTGCTGCATGAAGTACAACACTTGTCCACGGTAGAACGTGAGCGTTTATTTGGCTATTTGGATGGCTCAGGCAAAATGATTTTAGTTGAGCCAAACGCCTTGTTAACCGAAGCGTCAAAAATGCCGGGCTTAGACGGCAGTAAAATGTCAAAGTCGTATGGCAACACCATTTCTTTGCGTGAATCTGCCGATTCCGTGGCGAAAAAGATCAAAACCATGCCCACTGACACCAATCGCGTGCGGCGTACTGATCCGGGCAACCCTGAACGTTGCCCCGTATGGCAACTGCACCAAGTCTATTCTGACGCGGCGTGTAAGGCATGGGTGCAAGAAGGTTGTCGTTCCGCTGGCATTGGTTGCATTGAATGCAAACAGCCTGTGATTGATGGCATTCTGCAAGAACAAGCCCCAATGCGCGAGCGGGCGCAGGCTTATAGTGAGAATCCTGCGTTGGTTAAACAGATTATTGCCGAAGGTAGCGAAAAAGCCTGCGATTTAGCACGTAATACCATGCAAGATGTGCGTGCGGCGATGGGTTTAGCGTATAACTAAGCCAAACGCTCGCAAATTTCCCTTCAGTACATTTAATGCCAAATAACTAGCCAAACAATTCACCAAGTAAATCAATAAGCTCATGCCCATTACTCCTGCGTCAGAGCCAGCGATAGCGACATCTCCCAGCGATTTGCTGGGTGATCCGCTGTTGGCGCGGGTGTATGGCTTGCCCTTTACCGAATTACCGCGTGATTTATATATTCCGCCCGATGCCTTAGCGGTGATGTTGGACGCGTTTGAAGGGCCGTTGGATTTATTGCTGTATTTAATCCGCAAGGCCAATATCAATATTCTTGATATTCCAATGGCTGCGTTAACCACGCAGTATTTGACCTATGTCGAAGCGATGCAGGGCGCGAATTTGGAATTGGCAGCGGAATATTTGCTGATGGCCGCCATGCTGATTGAAATCAAATCGCGCATGTTGCTCCCCCGGCAACGCCCCGCCAATGACACCGAAGACGCGGCGGATCCACGGGCAGAACTGGTGCGCCGCCTGATTGAGTATGAGCAAATGAAAGGTGCGGCTCTGCGTTTGGATACACATCCCGTCGCAGGCCGTGATTTTCAGTGGGCAGATATTGCCCTAGCCGACGATATTCCCCCACCTTTGCCGGAGGTGAGCATTGAGGATTTACGGCAAGCATGGTTAGGCATCCTCAAACAAGCGAAATGGCGGGAGCATCACCATATTCAGCGCGAAGAGCTATCGGTGCGCGAACATATGAGTTTGATTTTGCGTTACTTGCAGGCAGAAGAAGGCTTTGTCGCGTTTACCGATATTTTCGCGCCTGAGCTGGGGATTCCTGTACTGGTGGTACACTTCCTCGCTTTACTTGAATTGACCCGTGAAGGTTTAGTTGAGCTCGTGCAAAACGAAGCCTTTGCCCCCATCTATTTGCGCCAGCGCAATCACCGTGACCGCAGTGAGTACACCGACGATACCAACGACACCGAAGAAACTAACCCACAAGCAGATTCGTTTGATTCTTGAAGCGGCTTTATTAACCAGTGCCGAACCCTTGTCGGTCAGTGTGTTGCGGCGCATGTTTGAGCCGGTGTTGTCGCGGGAGTTGGTGCAGCAACAACTGGAAGAATTGCAGCGGGAATGGCACAGCCGCTCCTTGGAGCTGGTGTTGCTGGCTTCCGGCTGGCGGTTTCGCAGTCGCCCCGCTTACTTGCCTTTTTTACAACGGCTAAATCCCGAAAAGCCGCCGCGTTATTCGCGGGCGGTAATGGAAACCTTAGCCATTATTGCCTATCGCCAACCTGTCACACGCGGCGATATTGAAGAAATCCGTGGCGTGACTGTCACACCACAAGTGATTAAAACCTTGGAGGATAGAGGCTGGATTGATGTCGTGGGGTATCGTGAAACCCCCGGTCGCCCAGCTTTATTCGCAACGACAAAGCGATTTTTAGATGATCTGGGCTTACGCAATCTCAGTCATCTGCCTCCGCTTGAACAATTAAATCAACATACTTTGGAGTTAGTCCATGTTGCCAAAGAAGTCGCAGCGTCAGACTCAGAAAACCAGCAATAAACCACGTCCGGCACGGCAAGGGCAACGTACACCGTTTCGCTCACCAGCCCCTCGACAAGACAAATTTGCCCCCAGTAATCCGGCGCGTCATGCACCCAACGAATTTTCTACCGCCGATGAATTAGCGGCTGTCGAAGGTTTGGAGGATGTCGATGGTTTAGCCGATGCTGAAAGTACGGAAGCTACTACAAGCAACCGCCGTCCCCGCCCCACCAGCCGTTCCGCACAAGGCGGCTATGAAATTGAGCATGAGCGTTTACACAAAGTCTTAGCCCAAGCTGGGCATGGTTCACGCCGCGAGATTGAAACGTGGATTGCCGCCGGACGTATCAGTGTCAATGGCGAAGTCGCACAACTGGGGCAATTAGTTGGGCCAACGGATCGGATCAAAATTAACGGTAAATTGGTCAATATTTACTTCTCCCGCCGCACGCCACGGGTGTTGATGTATCACAAACCCGAAGGCGAAATTGTGTCGCGGGATGACCCGGATGGTCGTCCTTCGGTTTTCCGTGCCTTGCCGCGTGTACGCGGTGGACGTTGGATTGCCGTAGGGCGATTGGACTTTAATACCTCGGGTTTATTGTTGTTCACTACCTCGGGCGATTTAGCTAACCAACTGATGCACCCGAGCTACCAACTAACCCGTGAATATGCCGTGCGCGTGTTAGGTGATCTGACCGAAGAAGCCAGACAGCAATTGTTGTCTGGGGTGGCTTTGGAGGATGGGGTGGCCTCATTTGCCTCTTTGCAAGATGCAGGTGGCGAAGGGGCTAACCATTGGTATCGCGTTACCTTGAGCGAAGGGAGGTATCGTGAAGTGCGGCGCATGTTTGAAGCCGTCGGTTGCCGGGTGAGCCGCCTGATTCGCGTGCGTTATGGCGCGTTCCAACTCCCCTCATGGTTACGCCGTGGCAAATGCCAAGAGGTCGATGAGCAAGTCGTACAACGCTTAATGCGCGAACTGGATAAATTCGCTGCTGAGCGATCCTTGCCACGATAATTCTTTGAATTTCAGGTAAAAGCCGAAGCTTGGCCTAGAGTCTGTTGACATTCGCCCCCAGGTTTGATGCCAAATGTGTTTATAGTTAAAATAATCTTTTTTTCTCAATGAGATGCGGATTGCCTATTCACAGCCTTTGATGTCTGCTTATCGCTTGTTTTTTGGGTGGAGAGCGGGATAGCTCGTACTGTCAGCCCTTGGCGTGATCTGCGCAGTGAATTCGGATTGTGGAATAGCGTGTATCAACGCTTTGCCCCGCGCCCACGACAGCGCGGGGTTTTTCTATGGTACGGAGGTAATGCAAATGGCGTTATTGTGGACGTATTGCAAATTCATTATGTTAGCGATTCTCGCGGCAGGGCTCTTTGGGGCGGTGCATGACCAAATTAGCTATACGGTGTCATATGAGTATTTCACTCGCTTCAAATTTCACCAGTTTCACTTAGCAGACAGCCCGCTGCCAGAACGCTGGCGCGTGGCACAGATTGGCTTTTTGGCTTCATGGTGGATGGGCACTCCTTTAGGCATCTTGAGCGGCGCGGCTGGGTTTATCCATCGTGATGCCGCTACCATGCGCCGGGCGTTGTACTGGTCTTTACCGCTCATGCTTGGCTTCGCTCTCCTTTTTGCCCTCGGTGGCTTGGTCTATGGCTATTTACAAACCAGCACCATCGACCTCAATCGCTACCCCAACTGGTTCATCCCACCCAACCTAACCCACCTCCGCGCCTACCTTTGCGTCGGCTACATGCACAATGCCGCTTACCTTGGTGGGGCATTGGCTATTGTTGTGGCATGGGGATTTCATGGGATTTTTAAGATTAAACACAATATTAGGAATTAACAAATGACATACCCACATAAACGTATTCTGCTTGCTGCCTCTGCCTTTTCGGGAAGTCTTGGATTACTGTTTGCCATATGTAGCTTTATGTTAATTCTTTATGCTATTGGAAGTAATGAGCCAGATAATGATGGAGCAGTTCGTGGAGGCGTATTGATTTTTCTTATGGCTCCAAGCGTTGCCATTTTCTCTTTTGCATTAATATTACCTGCAACTTATTTGGGATTTAAATGGCGGCCACGAAGTTTCGATATTGTTGCCGTGTGGTGTGCTGTGGTAGCTGTCGTGATAGGAGTTTTCCTATATTACAAAGGGGCAGGTATTGCTTTCACATTATTATTTATTATCCCATTTTTCATTATGCCGATATTGACCCCTTGTGCTTATATTTGGTGGCGGCTACTTCCCGATCCTAATGCCTTACCAAAACCAGAAAACCCGCCAATGAAGGACAAGATACAGAAGGATCAATCATAGTTTGGTCTATAGTTAAATAGACTATGTTAGATAGTCTTTATTCAGTATTTTTTAATTTGGTCTGTAATTTTCGAGTGCAGAATTATGAGTTTTGAGGCTAAAGCCTTTTTGGCGACATTGACGGAGTTGCCTGGTGTGTATCGCATGTTGGATGCTGAGGGGCAGGTGTTGTATGTGGGGAAGGCGAAGAATTTGAAGAAGCGGCTGTCGTCGTATTTTCAGCGCACCCTAAGCAGCCCACGTATCGCCCACATGGTGAGCCAGATTCACCATATTGAAACGACCGTCACCGGCACAGAAGCCGAAGCCCTGCTCTTAGAAAATAACCTGATTAAATCCTTATCGCCACGCTATAACATCTTGTTTCGTGACGATAAATCGTATCCGTATATTCGCCTGACGCACGGCGAATTTCCTCGGATTGAGTATTTTCGCGGTAATCCCGACCGCAAGGCGCAATACTTTGGCCCTTTCCCGTCAGGGGCGGCGGTGCGCGATAGTATCCACTTACTACAAAAAATGTTCCGCCTGCGTACCTGCGAAGATAGTGTCTTTGCCAACCGCTCACGCCCGTGTTTATTGCACCAAATCAAACGCTGTAGCGGCTCGTGTGTCGGCAAAATCAGTGCTGACGACTATGCCCATGATGTGCAAATGACGGCGTGGTTTTTGCTGGGAAAACAGCAAGAAGTGATTGCGCGTTTAAGCAAGTCCATGCACACCGCCGCCGAGAATTTGGCCTTTGAAATCGCGGCACGGCTACGCGATCAGATTCATGGTTTGGTGGCAATTCAAGAAAAACAATATGTGCATACCAACCAGCCCGAGGATGTCGATATCATCGTCGCAGTACAAGAATCTGGCCTGCTGTGTGTCAATTTAGCGATGGTGCGCGGCGGGCGGCATTTGGGCGATAGGCCACAGTTTCCTTTACATAGCAGCGAAGCCAAGCCCAGTGAGGCGATTGCCGCGTTTGTTACGCAACATTACGCCGCCCATCCTGCCCCGCAACGGGTCTTGTTGGCACCGCTCCCCGAGGGCGAGGAAAGCGAAGAATTAGCCGATACGGTAGAGCAACTGGCGGGGCGTGCCGTGCCTTTGCTAACCGCCCGCAGCACCGTGCATAAGCGTTGGGTGGAAATGGCAGAACAAAACGCCAGCCTTGCCATCATTGCGCGGAATCAAGCCTCGGAACAACAGGCCAAACGCTTGCAAGCCTTACAAAGCGTGTTGGCGCAAAGCGAGCCAATTGTGCGCATTGAATGCTTTGACATCAGCCATACCCAAGGCGAGGCGACGGTTGCCTCGTGCGTCGTGTATCACGGCAACGGGATGCGCCATGCCGATTACCGCCGTTTCAACATTACCGACATTACGGGCGGCGACGATTATGCGGCGATGCGCCAAGCGATTACCCGCCGTTACGACAGCCTTGCCGCCGGGGAAGGTACACCGCCAGATTTAGTGTTAATCGACGGCAGTAAAGGGCAGTTGGCGCAAGCCGATGCCGCCTTGGCTGAACTTGGTCTACAGCTCAATTTGCTCGGAATTGCCAAGGGTGACGGGCGTAAACCCAGTTTAGATACCTTGGTCTTTACGGATGAACGTCCGAATTTGCATTTACCAGAACATCATCCCGCCTTGCATTTGCTGCAAGAAATCCGTGACGAGGCGCACCGTTTTGCCATTACCGGACATCGTGCCAAACGCGCCAAAGCGCGGAAAAGTTCAAAACTAGAAGACGTTCCCGGTATTGGCCCGGCGCGGCGACGTGCCTTGATTGCACATTTTGGCGGCTTGCCGGGGGTGCTCAGTGCTACCATTGCGCAACTTGAAAGCGTAAACGGAATCAGCAAAGACCTTGCCGCAACGATTTACGCTTATCTGCATCATTGAATTACCCCCTCCCCCTAAATTACGCTTTAGTCCCTTAATTGCCGAATGCCTTTTAATTTACCGATCTTCCTGACATGGTTGCGCATTCTTGCCATCCCCTTATTGGTTGCAACCTACTACTTGCCAGCAAGCTGGCTTAGCCCCTTGGAATGCAATGTATTAGCCACTGCCCTATTTATTGCCGCTGCCTTAACCGATTGGGCAGATGGTTATTTAGCGCGTAAGCTGAATCAAACCTCGGCCTTTGGTGCGTTCCTTGACCCAGTAGCAGATAAGTTGATGGTCGCCGCTGCCTTGATTTTGTTAGTCGAATTAGAACGCGCCAGTGCCTTAGTCGCCATCATCATCATTGGACGCGAAATTACCATTTCTGCCCTGCGGGAATGGATGGCGAAAATGGGCGCGGCGCGGAGTGTTGCGGTGTCAATGATTGGCAAGATCAAAACGACAGCGCAAATGGTGGCGATTCCGATGTTGCTGTTTCAAGCCCCATTATTTGGTCTGGATATGGCTTACATCGGCAATCTCTTAATCTGGGTCGCCGCCGTTTTAACGATGTGGTCAATGGGTTATTACCTACAAAAAGCCCGATTAGCTTTGCGCGAAGTTGGGGCGCAGCTATAAAAGCTAGCTACGACTTACCAAAAACGACTATCTATCGAACTTTTTATTAAAAGTTCTTGACATTCAGAAACGAGCGTCTATAATGCGAACCCATCGACGCAGCGCACTGCGCGGGAGTAGCTCAGTTGGTAGAGCGCAACCTTGCCAAGGTTGAGGTCGCGAGTT
>CAZOBT010000020.1:0-3430 GCA_964578025.1 uncultured Rhodocyclaceae bacterium
CTCGCAAAAGAAATGCCCGCCGTGGCGCAACACCTAGCAGAAAAGGTGGGAGTTACGTTAAAGGCTCAAACCGAACAGGCAATCAAAAAAGACCGTGTACGTTACTTCCAGTTTTCTGAAAATCCCCAAGTAAAGGTTGGGTGTTTTAATAGTCGCCTTGAGGTCTGCTCTAACGAACATGCAATGGAGTATGCCAATGCTGCCTAGCCCAATTCAGCTACAGGAATTAACGTATTCCGTATTTTCCGTCAAAGCTCGCTCAGACTTTGTGCTCCCTCCCAATCAAACAAGATTTGACTTTAATGATGTGATGATTGGTGAATCTATCGAAGTCAACCTTCTGGATAACCCAAATGATCCAAGCTCTTTTGCAATTCACTTAGTGATTGAAATTAATAATCAAGAAGGCAAAAAAGCTCCATATGACTTAAAGATTGGCGTTGTTGGCTTATTTGATGTTAATAAGTCGGCAGTTAAAGCCGAAGACCGGGCTGAACTGGTCGAGGTTAATGGCTGTGCCATGTTATATGGTGCGATTCGAGATTTAGTTTTGCATTTAACTTCACGCTCTATTCATGGGGCATTGATGCTCCCAACCGTGAATTTTCTAGACAGAAGAAAAACAAACTAATCATAGCTAGGAAATAATTGAAATAAACTCTTCTGTGGAATACCTATGCTTAAAATATTTTCAATCAGTATTGTATTGTTGCTAACCCTTAGCGTAGTTAACCCAGCCTTCGCCCAATCTTCTGCACTTAAAGGCAGCGTGTTGAAGT
Source organism: uncultured Rhodocyclaceae bacterium (assembly GCA_964578025.1). Lineage (GTDB taxonomy): Bacteria > Pseudomonadota > Gammaproteobacteria > Burkholderiales > Rhodocyclaceae > CAZOBT01. The sequence goes on from CAZOBT010000020.1 coordinate 780, forward strand.
TGGATAAAAAGCAGCAAGATAGCCAGTGGCAAGTACGGGAAGCGGCGGCAGCGTGTGCGTTTGTGGTGAAACATAGCAAGGCACAACAAAGCTTAGAAACCAAAATCAAATTGAGCGACGAAAACTGCGAAAGCATGGTGGCAACTCACTACCAATTGCTCAGTAATAACGTGTTGTTTGTGAATTGGAGTAGCGAGCGCGGGGGGATGGCCTATTTGTTTAGTTTGGCAGGTTCACAGTTAGCCAATTTACAAATTCCCTATCTTTCCGGTGATGAAGATACCTTGGTAGCCAAGGTCAAGGACAACACCATCCTTCTTAGCTCTAACACCGACAAATTTGTGGTTAACCAAGCTGCAACGGGTGAATTGAGTCTGAGCAAGAAAAGCTCAAAGGCAAAATAAGCCATGATCCTCTATCTCCACGGTTTCCGTTCCTCACCACAGTCTTGGAAAGCGCGCTTGCTCGGGGAAACGCTGGCGGCGCGGGGTTTGGCAGGCGAATATGCTTGCCCGGCGTTATCGCATGAGCCAAACGTAGCGATTGCCCAAGCCGAAGCGATTATTCACACCGCGAAAACGGCGGGTAAATCGCTTACATTGGTCGGTAGTTCGCTCGGTGGGTTTTACGCCAGCTATTTGGCAGAAACGCATGATTTACGTGCCGTGTTAATTAACCCAGCGGTGCTTGCGCCGATTTCCTTGAGTCGTTATATCGGTACGCAGCAATGGATGTATTCCGCTGCAACCTTTGAGTTTACGGCGGAGCATGTGGCGCAGTTAGAGCAACTCGAACGCGCTTATGTGTCACATATTACCCCGTCGCGTTATTTACTCTTGGTGGAAGAAGGTGACGAGGTGTTGGACTATCGCCATGCGGTAGCGCGTTACCAAGGTAGCGAACAAGTGGTTCTCCCCGGTGGCGATCATAGCTTTACGCGCTATCCCGATTATGTGCCGCAGATATTGCACTTTGCCAGGATGTAGGGGGTTTCCTTATTTCCAATTAAATTCCGCCGAGAAATCTTGGCAATCGCTGACCGCTTCTGTGGCGTTCTCGATAAAGACTTGAATCGTGGGAGAAGCAGGGTAGTTTAGGTACTCTGAACACGTAACGCTTTGCCCTGCCCCAATCACAAGTTTGCTCCCCGGTTTGAGTTTGCACTGGCTCAGTTTATCAAGTGGGCTCCATTGGTAGCACACGCCGTATTCTTTACGAAAATCAGCAATCTTGCCGCTAGGTGGTGTAAACGCCCACCATTGCCCGAGGCGGCTATTGGGATTGCTGCTGTTCCATGCGCGGAACAGGGTGATTGCGCTGTCAGTTTGAGCCTCAAAAACTTGGCCTGTGCATAATTTCCCGGCGTTAGCTCTCCCGGTGGCTTTTGCTAATAATTCTGCATCACTAATGGGCGTAAGTTGTGCTGAGACCGTACTGGATAGGCTGGCTGGCACAGGGCAACTTGCACCAATAGCGTTTACGTTTAACTCTGGTTTCGGTGCGTTTACCGCACAGGCGGTGAGGCAAAGGCTAGCAATCAGAGAACAAGTGAACGGGCGACGGGTAAACATGATCAAGGTTTCCTTGGTAGGGTGTTTGTGCACAGAAGCTGTGGATAACTCTGTCAACAGTTTTAGGATAACCCTGTGAATTGTGTTTGCGTATCTACTCTAACGGGGTGTGCTTATTTTTTAGGCAAGCATAAAAACAAAAAGCCAAGCATTGCTTGGCTTTTGTACGCAGGTATCTAGAGTCCGTTGACATTCAAGCGAGCCAAATGACGCTGGCAACCAGAGTAACAATAGCCAATACGCATCTTATTGATAAAAAACGATTATTTTAACTATAAACACATTTTGCATCAAATCCTAGGGCGAATGTCAACAGACTCTAGTAAGTCATAGCACCTTACCGACTCCTTGCCTTTCTAGGCAACTCAGGCAACTATAGGCAATCCGTCAATCCCAACATATCTGTCAAAACCAAGGAGTGTGCAAGATGCTTGAATTTTTTTCTGCCAGTACGCGCATGGCAAACCCGCAACGTGCCATTCAGGAATGTTTGGAAGTCGCCGTTGCTGAGGCTAGCCATGACTGCGATTTAATTTTGCTCAATGCCTCAATCGGACACTCCTTACCTAACCTTGTTGCCGAGGTACGCAAACAATGCCCACAAGCGCGGATTGTTGCCTCTTCATGTGCAGGTGTCGTGGGGCGCGAGGGGGTGTATGAATCGCTGAAAGATGTGGCCTTAATGGCGGTGAAGGGCAAAGAATTTGCGGTGGCGCACATCGACCAGATTTACGGGCATAACAGCTATGCGCAAGCCAAGGTAATGGCACAACAGCTCTATGCGGCAAACCCAGCCATTAACATGATTTATCTGCTGGCCTCTGGCATTGATATTGATAACAACGCCATCATTACCGCGTTCACCGAAGTTTTTGGCGCAGACATTCCTTTATTTGGCGCGACATCCTCCGACAATATGCGCGGCATTGCCAGCTTCCAAGCCGTCGATTTAACCGTGTTTGAACATGCGGCCTTTGCCGTTGGCTTTGCCGATCCAAGCTTAGAGGTGCATACCCAAGCCACGCATGGCTTTGTCGCGACGGGTGAGCCATTATTGGTGACAGCCGCTACCGGAAATGT
>CAZOBT010000020.1:3530-16938 GCA_964578025.1 uncultured Rhodocyclaceae bacterium
ATTTTCCAAGATTTAGATCGGATGATTGCGGTCATGGAACGCGCCGCTGCCGGACGCAAACCCGTCGCCGTTTTTCAGGCCGACTGCTTGGCGCGGGGGCGGCGTTTGTTTAATCGCATCATGAAAGAGGAATTGGTGCAACGGATGCAGCACCCGTTTGCTACAAATGGCGAAGCACCGCCTTGGTTAGGGATTTATGGCTTTGGGGAATTTGCCCATTTATGTGGAACAAATACCTTCCATAACTACACCACGGCCTTAGCCGCGATTTATCGCAAAGTTTGACTTTAGCCACTCAATCACTACGCCGCATGATGCGTGCTCCCCCTCTCCAGAACAGTTTGGATGTCACGACGGTTGATGCCACCAGCCTAGGCAAGCTTAGCCCACGCTTAGCGGTGATGCAGCAACAGTTAATTGATGCGCGTGACCGTCTTGATCGGGAGGTTGAACGCCTGACCCGGCTGCACATTTTTAATACCCAAGCCCTGCGCCATCATGAGGAAGAGGCGTTTATCAACTATGCGGCGGAAGCGGTCGTTGATATTTTTGAATGGGAATTTGGCTTGTTTTGCCGCATTGATCCGGCGGGTGAGGTTTGTTATTTACCGGGGTGTTTAGGCTTAGACGCGAATACCGAAGCCTGTTATGCCTTAGCACGGGGCTTACTCAGCCTATATCAAAAAAGCATAGCAACACAGACCGTTGCCTCTAGCACAAAGAACCCCCATGCTCGCCGTCAAAGTAAGGCGCATGTACTGACTGGGCAAGTCTTAGCCAATCTTGCGCCGTCGTTACATCTACACCAAGCCATTTATGCTCCGTGTTGCGATACCCAAGGTCAGTTATTGGGAATCATCTGTGGGGGCAATAGCGAATCGGGGGCGCGGTTTTTTGAAGCTGTGACTCCGGCCTTGGGTGAAACCTTTGTGTTATTTGCGCAGCAGTTGGCTGCACTCTTAGAAAATCGGCGTGACCACGCCATCATTGCGCAACAGATGCAAGAGCTAGAGCAACATCGCCACCATCTCTTAGATTTGGTTAATGAGCGCACCCGCGAGCTGGCAACGGCGAAAGATGCCGCCGAAAGTGCAAACCGCGCCAAGAGTGCGTTCCTTGCCAATATGAGCCATGAAATCCGCACGCCAATGAATGCAATTTTGGGTTTGGCACATTTGTTGTTGCGCGACAATCTAAGTCAAGAACAACGGAATAAACTGCAACGCTTACAACGCTCCGGCAATCATTTATTGAATCTGCTCAATGACATTTTGGATTTGTCGAAAATCGAATCCGAAAAATTAGAGCCAGTACATGCGCCATTCCGTTTCTCGGAACTTCTAGAAAACATTGAATCGGTGTTAGGCGATGCGATCCACGATAAGGGGCTACGCTTTGTGGTCGATGTCGCAGAAATTCCCGATGCCTTGCTGGGCGACAGAATGCGCATTAGCCAGATTTTGCTCAATTATTTGGGAAATGCCATCAAATTCACCACACAGGGCAGTATCACTTTACGCGGGCGGGTGCTGGAAAGTGGGGAAAAAACGCTGAAGCTGTTGTTTGAAGTCATTGATACCGGGATTGGCATTCCCGCCGACGCACGCCAACGCCTCTTCCAAGCCTTTGAGCAAATTGATAATTCCTACCAACGTCTGCACACGGGGACAGGCTTAGGGTTAGTCATCAACAAACGCTTGGCTCACCTGATGGGCGGTGAGGTGGGGATGGAAAGTGAGGTTGGGCGTGGTAGCCGCTTTTGGGTCACACTGTGTGTTGAACAAGCAACAATGGCAGCTCCTACCAATCAGCCGTTCCCAACGCCGCCACTTATTCCACCATCTGCGCCAGTTTACGCTTCCCAATATCCCCAACAACCAGCACGGGAAATCCTCCCCCCGACAGAACCATTAGAAAATTGCCTTGCCCGTGAATTTCCTGCCGCACAGGTATTGTTGGTTGAGGATGAAGTGATTAACCGTGAAATGGCAGAAATTCTGCTTGCGGATGTCGCTGGGTTTGTCGTGGATGTTGCCGAAGATGGCCTCGCTGCCATTGCGTGTGCGCAAGCGAAAACTTACGACTTGGTATTGATGGATATGCAAATGCCGAAGATGGATGGCCTCGCGGCTACCCGTGCCTTACGCGCTTTGCCTAGCTATGCGGATGTTCCAATCTTAGCCATGACCGCCAATGCCTTCCCCGAAGATCGCGCACATTGTTTAGCGGCGGGGATGAACGACCATTTAGCCAAGCCGATCGTGCCACAAACCTTATTTGCTACGTTACTCTTCTGGCTACGCGCCGCCCAAACACGGCAGTTACACACAAGGCAACAACCATAACAAACACAATTCCCCAAGGAGAACCGACCAATGTCACTTCATGCAATTAGTCCGGCAACTTTTACCCCGCAACAGAAACGGCGACGCTTACTTGCGCTGGGTGTAGTGGTTGTCGCGTATATGTTGTCCTTCTTTCAACGTTTTGCCCCGGCGGGGATTGCCCAAGACTTAGCGGCGGCGTTTCAGACCTCAGCCGCTTCGCTTGGTGTATTAGCGGCAACGTATTTTTATGTGTACACCGTGATGCAAGTCCCAACTGGGATTTTGGTCGACACCTTAGGCCCACGCCGGATTTTGCTCTTGGGCGGTATCGTTGGCGGTATCGGTAGTTTGGTCTTTGGTCTAGCAGAGCAGATGTGGCTTGCTCTAATCGGCAGAGCTTTAATTGGTCTAGGTGTTTCCGTCACCTTTATTGCCATGTTGAAAATCATTGCCGTCTGGTTTGAAGAACATCGCTTTGCCACGGTGGTAGGCGTTGCGATGTTGATTGGCAACCTTGGCTCGGTATTGGCAGGTGCGCCATTATCTTGGTTGGCGCAGATTGCTAATTGGCGCACTGTGTTTTTGGGAGTCGCGGTGCTTTCCTTTCTGTTGGCGGCCTTGTGTTGGTTGATTGTGCGCGACCGCGTTGACGACCTAGCAACGCCAAACGCGCCGAAAGTCCGCTTTGACCGCACCGTGATTTTGACCAGCTTACTCAGTGTGATGCGTAACCCCGCCATCTGGCCACCCGCCTTGGTGTGTTATGGCATTTGTGGCAGTTTCTTTACCTTTGCCGGGCTATGGGCAACCCCGTGGTTAACGCAAGTGCATGGCTTTAGCCGGGGCGAAGCATCCACACATTTATCCTTGTATTTCTTTGGTTTTGCCATTGGTTGCGTCTTAATGGGGAGCTTGTCGGATCGCTTACGCCAGCGCAAACCGGTATTGATTGCCGCCACGCATAGTTACGCCCTGTTTTGGGTCTTTATCTTATGCAATATCACCCTGCCACTTTGGGCAAGTTATGCCGTATTTGCGGCAATGGGCGTTTCTACGGCGGGCTTTACCTTAACCTGGGCCTGTGCCAAAGAAGTGAGTCAACCCACCTTGTCGGGCATGGCAACCTCTGTCGCCAATATGGGGGCGTTTTTGTGTGCGGCGATTTTGCAGCCCTTAGTTGGTTGGGTCATGGATCAACTTTGGCAAGGCACGGTCAACGCCGCCGGAGTGCGAATTTACGACCCGCAAACCTTCCGCTGGGGCTTAAGCCTTGTCGCCTTGTTAGCCTGGGCAGGCGCGGCCTATGTATGGAAAATCCAAGAAACCGGTTGCCGCAATATTTGGCAAGCGAATAAAGGCTCAAGCAATGGCAACAATGGGTAAGTAAAGCCGCAACGTGATTGGCTTGGCAAGGTGTCATGGATTTGTTCTTGACCTACAAGCCAAGCCAGCCTACGTTACGCCCTAAGCCAAATCGTGGCTTGCTTAGTCAACTTCAACTCAGAGGAGAAAAACATGGGATTGTTTAGCTTTATGAAGGATGCAGGTGAGAAGTTATTTGGCAAAAAGGATGAAAACGCTTCTGCCGAAGAGACATCCCAACATAACCAAGCCGCTGCCCAAGCGATTTTTGACCACATCAACAGCCTCGGTTTGCAATGGAGCAACCTGATGGTTAACTATGATGCGGGTCAAGTTACCTTGACCGGGCAAACGCCTGACCAAGAAAACCGCGAAAAGATTGTGCTCGCTGCCGGTAACGTTGATGGTGTAGACAATGTGAGCGATCAATTGGAGGTCAGTTCTCCTGCCGCCGAAGCCGTGTTCTACACCGTGGTTAAGGGCGATACCCTCTCTAAGATTGCAGCACAACATTATGGCAACGCGAATAAATACCCCGTAATCTTTGAAGCCAACAAGCCCATGTTGAGCCATCCTGACAAGATTTACCCCGGTCAAAACCTGCGTATTCCCCCTTTAGCTTAAATTTTTTCGAAAAAAGCAGAAAAAAATGGGTGAAGGGCTTGCCATGAGTGCGCAACCTGTGCATAATTGCGGCCTCACACAGCCGGGGTGGCGGAATCGGTAGACGCAGCGGATTCAAAATCCGCCGCCGCAAGGTGTGGGGGTTCGAGTCCCCCCCCCGGCACCAAACAAAAGAAAAAGCCTTCGAGAAATCGAAGGCTTTTTTGTTTTGGTCAAATTGCCTAACCGTTCCTAATCTCGCCATTGCCATTGCATGTCGCGTTGTTCGACATGTAGACGAATTTCTTCCATTGCCGCCTCAACACGGGTGCGCGCACCTTCTACCCCGAGTTCTAAATGCCGCCGCTCTTGCCCATTCAAGCTGGGCAAAGAGAACAAACGCAAATCGGGATAACGCGCCACAATGTCTTCCATCAATGGCAATAAAGCACTTTCATAAGCTTCTGCGCCGGTCAATAAAAAGGCTTTATCAATCGACGGCTCACTAACAAATTGATCGGCGTAATAGGTCTCTAAGACCCATTCAATCATTGGATGCGCCATTTGTGGGAAACCGGGGACGAAGTAATGTTCCTTCGCCATAAAGCCGGGAATACGGTTAAATGGATTAGGAATAATCGCACTGCCTACCGGGAACGTGCCTAATAACAAACGCTCTGGCGTAACGTCCATGTTGATTTCGGCAAAGCGGGCGCGAATCTCACGCTCGGCATCAGGGTGTAACGCTAAGTCCACCCCCAAGGCCGCCGCCGCCGCTTGGCGCGTGTGGTCATCTGGCGTATTGCCAATGCCCCCAAAGGAAAAAACTACCTCGCCCGCCGCCATTGACCGCTGAAAAACTTCGGTTAAACGCGCTCGGTCATCACACAAATATTGCACCCACGACAAACGCAAACCGCGTGCCGCCAGCAATTCAGCCACCTTGGCAAAATGCCGATCTTGGCGTTTGCCGGAAACGATTTCATCACCAATGATGATGGCTCCAAAGATTTTTTTGGACATCACTTTTTCCTGATTCATCGCACCACCTCTCCTTCAATCACCTGACCTGTTCGCCCATCACCTCGACCACCGAAACCACCCTGCGGGGAGATACCACGCAAATTGCGTAAGTGTGTCAGCCCCAGATGAATAAAGCTTAAGGCGGCAAAGGTAGGCACAAATAAACCAACAATTGGGACATGGGCAAGCAAGGCCATAAAGACCCCAAGGGTTAAAAAGTCGCGTTTATGTTCAGTTTGCAAACGTTCCCACTCACTGGGTCGCGCATGTAATGACAAAGCATCGTAGGCAAAGGTGCGAGTGTTATACCAACCCAATAAAAGCAAAGGAATGATGAAACCAAGGCCGGGAATTAGCCATAAAGGCAGGGTCAGTAACCATGCCAAGACAAAATAGATTAGGGAAGTGATGCTATTTCCTGTTGCACTGACAAAGCTATCTGCACCTTGTAGGGAAAGTTCGGGGTAATCGCTACTGGCGATTTTTTGTAGCAGCATCGGCATAACAAAGATCGCAGCAATCATTGAAGCCACAAGATAGGTTAAGGCAAAAACCGCCATCCACCCACCAAGGTAGGCCAAGACAATTGCCAACCAGCCCAAGCCCCAAGCGGCAAGAATCGTCATTGGTGGATTCTGGATTAACCAATCCACCAAGATGCCCAAGCCCCAAAACACCGCGACTAGCCACAGCAAACAAGCAATCGCCGCAGGCAGCAAAATCGCTCCCCACACCCCTGGTTTGGCGAGACTGGTAAAGCTACGCATCACCGCAAACATCAAATTACCCATAATGAACATGCCCTTTCATTGGCAAGAAATGATGGTATTAAATCAAGTCGTTGGTAGGTAACGCACAAAAGCGAAACTCACCCCTTGCGCGTTGCGGTGTGTTTGCCGACTGACCTCTTGCCACCGTGTAGGGTCAATTTCGGGCAAATAGGCATCGCCTTCGGGGTGTAGATCAACTTCGGTCAGTAGGAGTTCATCCAATTGCCTGTTGTGCAAGGCTTGTGCATACAAATCTGCACCACCAATCAAAAACGCTTGTTCGCCACGCACCAAGGACAAGGCCGTTGCCAAGCTGTCAACAACGTCTGCTCCCGTGGCACAGTAAGCGGTTTGGCGGCTCAGGACAATGTTTTGCCGCCCCGGTAAAGGACGAAAACGTTCGGGCAACGATTCCCATGTTTTGCGCCCCATGATAACGGCGGCACCGCGTGTCACTTCGCGGAAATACTGCATGTCTTCGGGCAAATGCCACGGCAATTGGTTGTCTTTGCCAATCACGCGGTTTCGCGCCACGGCGGCGATCAGAATAAATTTAGGCATGGGTAAACAATAAGAAAGCTAGGTAAAAATTATGGATTGCTCATGCCGCCAACTAATGCATCAACTTAGGCAGCAGCATGTGCAACAGAGCAACACTTGACCCATCTAAATGCGTCATCTCGTCCAAGCGTTTTTCCCCATGCAACACAGGCAACAGGCCATTGGCTAAGGTTTTACCCAACTCCACGCCCCATTGGTCGAAGGCATTCAAATGCCATAACACACCAAGGCTGAAAACTTTGTGTTCATACATAGCAAGGAATTGGCCTAAAACATAGGGATTCAGGCGAGGCAGGACAATCGTGGTGCTGGGTTGATTACCGGGGAACACCTTAAACGGGACTAGTTCGGCGGGCGTACCAGCGGCAATCGCTTCTTCTGCCGTTTGCCCAAAGGCTAAGGCCGCCGTTTGCGCTAAGGCGTTGGCAATCAGTTGTTCATGGTGTCCGGGCAAGGGGTAATCGGGTTCTGCCAGCAAAATAAAATCGCTTGGCATCAGTCGCCCCCCTTGGTGAATCAACTGATAAAAGGAGTGTTGTCCATTTGTCCCAGCTTCGCCCCACACAATCGGCGAGGTGGCATAGTCAATCGCTTGCCCATCACGGTTAACCTGTTTGCCATTACTTTCCATTTCGAGTTGCTGCAAATAGGCGGGGAATAAGGCAAAAGATTGGCTATAGGGCAAAATCGCATGGACTTGCGCCCCAAGGAAATTGGTATTCCACAACGTGAGCAAGGCTAGGGTTAACGGCAAATTCGCTTCGGGTTCGCTATGCAGAAAATGCTGATCCATATTGTGTGCCCCCGCCAATAATTGGCTGAATTGCGCATAGCCAATCCCCAGTGCCAGCGGCAAACCAATGGCTGACCATAAGGAAAAACGCCCGCCGACCCAATCCCAAAATTCAAAGACATTTTCTGGGGCAATGCCAAAGGCAGTGGTTTTGTCTTTGTTACAAGAAACTGCCACAAAATGCCGGGCAATCGCTGCTTCTGAACACCCCGCCGCACGCAGCCAAGCCCGCGCACTCAGGGCGTTACGCATGGTTTCGGCGGTGGTAAAGGTTTTACTGGCGACAATAAAAAGCGTAGTGCGCGGATTCAGCGGGGCAAGTTTGACTGCCAAATCGGCCCCATCCACATTCGCGACAAAATGCACATGCAAATTAGGTAGTTGGTAGGCACTTAGGGTGCGTAAGGCCATACGTGCGCCGAGGTCAGAGCCACCAATTCCAATGTTCACCACGTCGGTAATTCGTTCCCCAGAAAAGCCGCGCCATGTGCCGCTATGAATCGTGGTACAAAAATTTTCAACCTGTTGCAGTACAGCTTGCACCTCTGGCGGGGCAGATTTCCCCGCCCGTAAATCCATGTGCCGCACCGCTCGTTTTTCGGTGTTATTGATCGTTGCCCCTGCCAACATATGCTGTTGATACACCGCAAAATCCATCGCTTTGGCATACGCATGAAGGAGGTGTAAGTTCTCACTCGTCAGCAATTGCTTGGAGAAATCAAGCAGTAAGCCCTCATGTTGGCAAGAAAACTGGGTAAAGCGGTGTGGGTTCTCGGCGAAAAGCTGGCGTAGATGTCGCGTTTTGGTTTGTTCTACCGCTTGTGTTAGCGCGTTCCAAATCGCCTGAGCCTTGGCATTCAAAATTTACTCCCTTAATTTCCGAATTTGGACAGAGGAGAGCTTATCTGAAAAAGCGGTTTGTGGGATAATCGCGGGCTTTCCTGCCTGCGGTTGCCCTAGTTTCTTCACAGGAGGAGGGCTCCGGCAACCAGCGACAAGAACGGGTTAATTCAAAGTTCTTTTTGAGAGAGATTGTTATGTCCGTATCGCTGAACACGCCTGCCTATGTAAAAAACCAAGGCTTGATTAATTGGGTTGCCGAGATTGCTGCCCTGACCCAACCTGATGCTGTCTATTGGGCAGACGGTTCCCAAGAAGAATACGACCGCCTCTGTGCGGAAATGGTCAAGGCTGGTACCTTGATCAAGTTAAATGAAGAAAAGCGTCCTAACTCTTATTTAGCTTTCTCTGATCCTTCCGACGTAGCACGCGTGGAAGACCGCACCTTTATCTGTTCACAAAACAAAGAAGATGCTGGCCCCACCAATAACTGGGAAGAGCCACAAAAGATGCGCGACACCCTGAACGGTTTGTTCAGTGGCTGTATGAAGGGCCGTACCATGTACGTGATCCCCTTCTCCATGGGGCCTTTAGGTTCGCCTATCGCACACATTGGTGTTGAAATTTCTGACTCTCCCTACGTTGTGGTCAACATGCGCACCATGACCCGTATGGGCAAGGCCGTGTTTGATGTGTTGGGTGAAGACGGTGCATTCGTACCCTGTATCCACACCGTTGGCGCACCGTTAGAAGCCGGTCAGCCAGATGCCAAATGGCCGTGCAACCCCACCACCAAGTACATCGTCCACTTCCCCGAAACCCGTGAAATCTGGTCTTACGGTTCTGGCTACGGTGGTAACGCACTGTTAGGTAAGAAGTGCTTCGCGCTGCGTATCGCTTCTACCATGGCGCGTGACGAAGGCTGGTTAGCGGAACACATGCTGATCTTGGGTGTGGAATCTCCCGAAGGCAAAAAATCTTATGTTGCTGCAGCTTTCCCCTCTGCATGTGGCAAAACCAACTTTGCGATGTTGATTCCGCCCGCTTCTTTAAACGGCTGGAAGATCACTACCATTGGTGACGACATTGCGTGGATCAAACCCCGTCAAGATGCAGATGGTGTGACCCGCTTCTACGCGATTAACCCTGAAGCAGGCTTCTTCGGTGTTGCCCCCGGTACTTCCGCAAAGACCAACTTCAACGCCTTGGCAACCCTGAAAGAAAACATCATCTTCACCAACGTCGCATTGACCGATGACGGTGACGTATGGTGGGAAGGCTTATCTAAAGAAGCCCCAGCCCACTTGGTCGATTGGCAAGGCAACGATTGGACTCCCGATTGTGGACGTAAGGCCGCCCACCCCAACTCACGCTTTACCGCACCTGCTGGTCAATGTCCTTCCGTTGATTCCGCCTGGGAAGACCCCGCTGGTGTCCCGATTTCCGCCTTCATCTTCGGCGGTCGTCGTGCCACCACCGTGCCTTTGGTTTACCAAGCCTTTAACTGGAACTTCGGCGTGTACATGGCGGCTACCTTAGGCTCTGAAACCACCGCCGCCGCGTTTGGAGCGCAAGGTGTGGTACGTCGTGACCCCTTCGCCATGTTGCCTTTCTGTGGCTACCACATGGGTGATTACTTCGGTCACTGGTTGAAGATGGGCAAAAAAGTCGACGTAACGCCAAAAATCTTCTGCGTGAACTGGTTCCGTATGAACGAGAAGGGCGAGTTCATGTGGCCCGGCTTCGGCGACAACATGCGTGTGTTGAAGTGGATCGTACAACGTTGCGAAGGCTCAATCGCCGCGAAGGAAACCGACCTCGGTTGGATGCCGAATTTCGATGACATCGACTGGACTGGCCTCGAAATCGACCGCGCAGAATTTGAAGCCCTGACCACCATTGATCCCGCCGCTTGGACGAGTGAATTGGAAGGTCAAAAAGAATGGTTCGACAAAATGGGCGACAAGCTGCCACGCCAGCTCGCACTGCAACGCGAATTGTTCGCGTTGAACTTAGCCGCTGAGTAATACCAAGCCATCAATAACATTTCGTTATTGACTGACTAAGCAGTAGCAAACGACCACCCTTGCGGTGGTCGTTGTTCTTTGGAGCAAGCGTATGACAAAACCTTCCCCATCCACTCCTTCTCCCTACCGTCCGGCGGCACGGGTGCATGACATCGCCCCCTTTCATGTCATGGAGCTCTTGGCACGCGCTAAAGCCTTGGAAGCTGCCGGGCGCGATATTGTGCATATGGAAGTTGGCGAGCCCGATTTCCCTACACCTGCGCCGATTGTTGCGGCGGCACAACAGGCGATTGCCGAGGGCAAAACCTTCTACACCGCCGCGCAAGGCTTGCCCGCCCTGCGTGAGGCCATCGCCCAGTTTTACCAAACACGTTACGGCATCCGTCTTTCCGCGCAACGCATTGTCGTCACGGCTGGTGCGTCGGGCGCGTTGACCTTGGCTTTAGCCTGTTTAGCCGAGCCGGGCAAACGCTGGTTATTGCCCGATCCCGGTTATCCCTGCAATCGTCACTTTGTGCGCAGCTTTGATGGCGTGCCAGTTGGTCTGAATGTTGACAGCAGCACTAACTTCCAGCCTACACCTGCTTTAATTGAGCATTCATGGAATGAAAATACAATTGGTCTAATCGTTGCCAGCCCCGCGAATCCAACCGGGACAATGCTGAATCAGGCTGAACTTGCGGCATTGGCTGCCAGCGTAGCGACACGCCAAGGGCATTTTATTGTGGATGAGATTTATCATGGCTTGCACTACAAGGGCGCGGCAACGTCGGCCTTAAGCGTCAGTGACGAGGTGTGGGTCGTGCAAAGTTTTTCCAAATACTTCCAAATGACGGGCTGGCGTTTAGGCTGGCTAGTCGTTCCCGAAGCCTATGCGCGAGACATTGAAAAACTGGCGCAAAACCTCTTCATTGCCCCATCCACGCCCGCGCAATACGCCGCCCTTGCCGCCTTTCAGCCGGAAACCCTCGCCATTCTTGAACAACGCCGTCAAGCCTTCCATGCCCGCCGCGATTTCCTCGCTCCAGAGCTAGAAAAACTCGGCTTCCGCGTCGTTGCCCAGCCCGAAGGGGCGTTTTACCTGTATTGCGATTGCTCGGCCTTGGCAGAAGACAGCTTCCAACTCGCCACGGCCTTACTCGAACACGCCGGAGTCGCTGCCACCCCCGGTTTAGATTTTGGACAAAACGCCCCCGAACGCCACATCCGCTTCGCCTACACTACCACCCAAGACCGCCTCGCCGAAGCTGTGCGCCGTATGCGGGAATTTTTCCAGTAAGCGGCAAACCCCTTCCGCTACAATCCGAGCCACTTCTTTGACCTTTTTGACCCTTTTCGACCTTCATCATGCTCCTCCATCCCCAATTTGACCCGGTGGCCTTTTCGTTTGGCCCTTTATCTGTTCGCTGGTATGGCTTGATGTATTTAGCCGCATTTATGCAGTTTTTATGGCTGGGGCAACGGCGGTTAGCCAATGATCCTAGTTCGATTTGGACACGCGAAGAGCTGGATGACTTGCTCTTTTATGGAGTCTTGGGCGTGGTCTTAGGTGGGCGGTTGGGGCAGGTTTTATTTTATGAACCGGGCTATTACTTTAGTCATCCCGAAGATATTTTGGCAGTCTGGAAAGGCGGGATGTCGTTTCATGGCGGCTTTTTAGGTGTGCTTGCGGCAATGGGCATATGGGCGAAAAAGCATCAAAAAGGCTGGTTTGAAGTCACCGACTTCATTGCCCCGCTTGTGCCGCTCGGCTTAGCTTTTGGGCGCATTGGCAACTTTATCAATGGCGAACTTTGGGGGCGCATTGCCAGCGATACCCTACCTTGGGCAATGGCTTTCCCCCAAGCCGGTGACATCTTGCCGCGCCATCCTTCACAGCTTTATCACGTCCTCTTAGAAGGTTTGACCTTGTTTGCGGTGCTCTGGCTGTTCACCCGCCGCCCCCAACCCCGCCGCGCCGCCAGCGGTTTGTTCCTCGTCGGTTATGGCCTGTGCCGCTTTATCACCGAATTCTTCCGCGAACCCGACCACGGCATTTTTGGACACTCTTACAGCATCAGCATGGGGCAATGGCTATCGTTACCCATGATTCTGGTCGGCGCATGGCTGCTATGGTGGGCGTATCGGCAACGCCAAGGCGTATCTGTGAAAACGTAAGCTTGTTAGCGTAAAAAGATTGATTCGTTGTGATAGCGCAAGAAATCTTTATTGGGAATAAATTTTTCTGGTAGAACAATTTTTTTGCCCTCATAACTTAACAATGCAGTAGTGAGAAACTGATTATCAATACCTGGCATTTTCTGTAATCTCGGAGAAATAAGAATAACGTAGTCATCTGTTATTGTCATAAGACCAATGTCAAAAGCCCTGTCATGCCACACAGAAAGACATAAACCATTACGCGGATTTAGGCGGTTTCCCGTGTCTAAATGCCATGGCTTAATGTGACTTGCCACAAGTAACTCGGGTATTGCTAAACGAGAAATGCAACAACATTGGTTATAGGCGGCTAGTATTGCCTGACGGAAAAGATGTTGTCCAACTCGTACCTTGGTTTGACGTAAGCGATCCTCGGTATAGTAGCTCTCGCCTGAGGGGGCATCATTGCCTAGGTTAGTGGATTCATTTACTTCACTTGAAGAAAGCTCAGCAACTTCTGCAAAAAAACCTGACCAATCATTTTGCATTTCCTCCCACATTCTCTTATCTAAGGCTGATGCACCTGTCAGGCCGACCTTTCCTGCATTTGTAATATTCGGATCTAAGCTGGCAATATTGCCCAGTTTCATAGCCAGTGCAGAAGGTGTTCTCCCTAGCTTGGTTGCTAATCGAATAATTTCAGGGTTTCGCGAGTGCATTTTGCCGAAAGGTAACTGGCAATATAGGCCAAAAGCTTGTAATAGCTCTTGTCGTGTCCAATGTTTTCTTAACATTTTAAGTAACTAGCCGATTCTGGCTATACGTAGGAATTAAATACTAGCAAACCCAACTCTTAGACGTGCAAGACTTTATTCAAATGATTAAACACGCGCAGGTTTGAGGATAGCCAAACATTGAGCCATTTTTCCCGCGAATGGTATCCTCGCCGTTTTCACCAACACA
>CAZOBT010000021.1:0-16876 GCA_964578025.1 uncultured Rhodocyclaceae bacterium
TTGCCTTTATTAGGCACAGGTTTATTGCGCCCGAATCAAGTATTAGCGGCGGAATGGAATAAGTCGGCATTTGCTGCGACGGCGGTGAATGACAGCTTAAAGCTTTATGGCACGGCTGCCCCTGCCAGTAGCAAAGACATCATAATCAACGCGCCTGAAATTGCCGAAAACGGGGCAAAAGTTGAAATTGAAATTAGTAGCCAAATCCCCGATACACGCAGTTTGGCGGTATTTGCCGACAAAAACCCCATGCCATTAGCCGCAAGCTTAGAGTTTCAGCCAAACGTTTTGCCCTTTGCAAAATTTGCGTTAAAGCTGCGTGAATCTACGCGGTTGCGTGTCGTGGCAAAAACGGCAGATGGCAAAAGTTATGTGGCTTTCCGCGAGGTCAAAGTGACCTTAGGGGGCTGCGGCGGTTAGACGATAAAAAACGAATAACGACCGAATAACAATAGCAAATAACAGCAACAAACAACGATGGAGATATTACATGAGTGACCCAATTAAAATTCGCGCTGTCGTACAAGGCGAGATCACTGAAATCCGTGTTTTGCTTACACACCCGATGGAAACAGGGCAACGCAAGGATGACAAAGGCACAACCATTTCCACCCATTTCATCCAAACCTTTAGCGTGTTACACAATGGTAAGCCGCTAATTGATGGGCAATTAAATACATCTGTGTCAAAAAACCCATTGTTCACCTTCCGCGCCAAAGGCATTCGTAGTGGTGACAAATTAGCAGTGACATGGACAGATAACAAAGGCGACAATCGTCGTGATGAAATCAGTGTGCCTTAAGCTTTTTGATGTTTTAGTTTTAGCAAAACTCTAGGCAACAAAAAACCCGCCACAGGAGCGGGTTTTTTGTTTTGTCACGCAGCTTAACTAGCGATTAAGCACGTTGGATGTTGGCGGCTTGTTTGCCTTTGGGGCCTTGCACCACATCGAAGGAAACCTTTTCGCCCTCTTTCAGGGTCTTGAAGCCATTCATGGTGATGGCGGAGAAGTGAGCGAACAAATCTTCGCTGCCATCATCAGGAGTGATGAAGCCAAAACCTTTGGAGTCGTTAAACCATTTGACGGTACCAGTTGCCATAATTCTAAATCCTAAAAAACACGATAAATCGGGTCGCCCCGCAAACTTGTTTGATTTCAGCGATCAACTGCCATAAAGCAAACCGATACGGCATGAATCCAAACGCTTTTTCGTTTTACGCGAGTTGCTAGGGTGCGTCAAGTTTTTTTGATGACGCACTGCAAAACGAAATTGGCCTAGAACTTGCGTGATTTGGGCAGCCGATTGCCCATGTACGAATTACGCCCACATCACGCCTACTGGTAGAAGGCGGTTTTTTATGTCTTAATTTGCTGATTGTCGTAGATTGTTGTAATCAGCAACGCCATAGACCAACTTACCCCAGCCCATGAGTATGAGTACCGAACAACAAAATGAGTCGATTTTGGCTCCAGAACGCAACAAAACTGCCCCGCCCCCGTTTTATAAAGTGCTGTTATTGAATGATGACTTTACGCCAATGGATTTTGTGGTTGTGGTGTTAGAACGTTTTTTTGGCAAAGGTCGGGAACAAGCGACACAGATCATGCTCACAGTCCATCATCAAGGGCGTGCCGTTTGTGGCGTTTACCCGCAAGATATTGCGGCGACTAAAGTTGCCCAAGTGACTGATTTTGCACAAAACCACCAGCATCCTTTGTGCTGCGTTATGGAGAAAAACTGATGATTGCTCAAGAACTCGAAGTCAGTCTGCACATGGCGTTCGTCGAAGCCAGACAAAAGCGGCATGAATACATCACGGTTGAGCATTTGTTGCTCGCCTTACTTGACAACCCCTCCGCTGCCGACACCTTACGCGCTTGTGCTGCCAACATCGACACCTTGCGCCGCGAATTACGGCAATTTATCGCCGAAAATACGCCAATCGTGCCGGGAAATGACGAAATGGACACCCAGCCAACCTTGGGTTTTCAGCGGGTGATCCAACGCGCCATTTTGCATGTGCAATCATCGGGCAAAAAAGAGGTGAAAGGCGCGAATGTACTGGTGGCTATCTTTGGCGAAAAAGAATCCCATGCGGTGTATTTCTTGCAACAACAAGGGATCAGCCGCTTAGATGTGGTGAACTTTATTGCGCATGGTGTCAGCAAAAATAAAGGTAAAGGCAGCCCCGAGCCGGATAAAGAACATGAAGAAAATGCCACTGAAGGCCATGTGGGGGCTTTAGAGCAATATACGATCAATCTTAATGCCCTTGCCCTAGCGAAGAAAATTGATCCCTTAATCGGCAGAGATAAAGAGGTTGAGCGGGTTATTCAGACTTTATGCCGTCGCCGTAAAAATAATCCGCTACTGGTTGGAGAAGCCGGAGTGGGCAAGACCGCAATTGCCGAAGGTTTAGCCAAACGGGTGGTGGACGGCGAAGTCCCAGAAATCTTGTCGAAAGCTACTGTTTATGCTTTAGATATGGGTTCATTGTTGGCGGGAACAAAGTATCGTGGTGATTTTGAACAACGTTTGAAATCGGTGTTAAAGCAACTCAAAGAAAACCCAGAAGCGATTTTGTTTATTGACGAAATTCATACCTTGATTGGTGCAGGCGCAACCTCTGGCGGTACGCTGGATGCGTCGAATTTGCTCAAACCGGCCTTATCCGGCGGGCAGTTGCGCTGCATTGGGGCAACGACCTATAGCGAATACCGGGGCATTTTTGAAAAAGATCATGCCTTGTCGCGGCGTTTCCAAAAAATTGATGTGAATGAGCCATCGACCGGGGAAGCTTTAGAGATTCTAAAGGGCTTGAAAACCCATTTTGAAGCCCATCATGGGGTCAAATATTCTGCAGCTGCCCTCGCCAGCGCGGTGGAGCTGTCGGCGCGTTACATCACCGACCGCCATTTGCCCGATAAAGCAATTGATGTAATTGATGAAGCCGGTGCGGCGCAGCGGATTTTGCCCAAATCCAAGCAAAAGAAAGTCATTGGTAAGCAAGAGATTGAAGACATCGTGGCGCGAATTGCGCGGATTCCGCCGCAGCATGTCTCTAGCGATGATCGTAATGCCTTGAAGAATTTGGAGCGGGATTTACGCACCGTGGTTTTTGGGCAAGACAAGGCGATTGCCGCCTTGGCGCAAGCGATCAAAATGGCACGTTCTGGCCTTGGTAGCCCCGGTAAACCAATTGGCAGTTTCCTCTTTTCTGGCCCAACGGGGGTGGGGAAGACCGAAGTTGCCAAACAGTTAGCGTATTGCTTGGGCATCGAATTATTGCGTTTTGACATGTCGGAATACATGGAACGCCACGCCGTGTCACGCCTAATCGGCGCACCTCCCGGCTATGTTGGTTTTGAGCAAGGCGGTCTCCTGACTGAAGCGATTACCAAGAAGCCGCATTGTGTCTTGTTGCTGGATGAAATCGAAAAAGCGCATAGCGATATTTTCAACATCCTGTTGCAAGTCATGGATCACGGCACATTGACCGATAACAACGGGCGCAAAGCCGATTTCCGAAACGTGATTATCATCATGACGACGAACGCCGGGGCGGAAGCTTTGCAAAAGAGCAGCATGGGCTTTACCAGCAGCAAGCAAAGCGGGGATGAAATGGCAGAAATCAAACGCCTGTTTAGCCCCGAATTCCGTAATCGCCTAGATAGCATCGTGTCCTTCCAGCCCTTGGATCACGACATTATCTTGCGCGTGGTCGATAAATTCTTAATGCAGCTTGAAGCGCAGTTGCATGAGAAAAAGGTAGAAGCGCAATTCTCGGACAAGCTCAAAGAATTCCTTGCTGCCAAAGGCTTCGACCCGCTGATGGGCGCACGCCCAATGTCTCGCCTAATCCAAGACACCCTCCGCGCCGCTTTAGCGGATGAATTGCTGTTTGGGCGTTTGCTCAATGGCGGCAAAGTCAGTTTGGATATTGACGAGGACAATAAGGTGATTTTGGATTTTGAAACTGAAGCGGAGGTTGTGGCTTGATTTTCTATACCTATAATCAATCGCTGACGCATTTGGCGGCTAACGTTATAATCCGCCTCTTTCACCCACACCAACGAGACGAGACTTATGAATATTGATGCACTCTCCATTGGCAAAGACATTCCTAACGACTTCAACGTCGTTATCGAAATCCCCGCCCACACTCCCGGTATCAAGTACGAGTTGGACAAAGATTCTTGTGCTGTGATGGTTGACCGCTTCATGGCCACCCCCATGCACTATCCTTGCGATTATGGCTTCATCCCCCACACCCTGTCAGAAGACGGCGACCCCTTTGACGTGTTAGTGGTTGCTCCTTACCCCTTGCAACCCGGTATCGTGGTGCGTTGCCGCCCCTTGGGCATGTTGGAAATGGAAGATGAGTCTGGTGTTGATGCCAAACTCTTAGCCGTTCCCGTACCTAAGCTGACCCCGCTGTACGACAACATCACTACCTACGAAGACATGCCTCCCCTGCTGATGCAACAGATCAGCCACTTCTTCGAGCACTACAAAGACCTCGAAAAAGGCAAATGGGTAAAAGTGCGTGGTTGGAAGGGCATTGATGACGCGAAAGCTGAAATCCTCGCTTCCGTGCAACGTCACAACGACAGCAAGTCTGCCTAATTTGGTCTAGAAGAGCAAAATGCCCGCCAAACCTTGGCGGGCATTGTTTTTAGTGCATTAGTATAATTTGGTCTGTTTTTATTCTTGATTGCTGCTATGTCTTCCTTGCGTATTGCGATTGCCCAATTCAATGCCATCCTTGGCGATCTGGCTGAAAATAGCCGCAAAATTCTTGCGTTGGCAGAAGAAGCCCATGCCGCCGGGGCAGATGTCTTAGTGACCCCTGAGCTGGCCTTATGCGCCTATCCCCCGGAAGATTTACTGTTACGCCCCGATTTCTATGCCGCCAGTGCCTTAGCCTTGGCGGAATTAGCCCAAAACCTGCCACCTGCATTGACGGTGATTGTGGGGCATCCTAGCGAACGCAATGGGCAACGCTTTAATACCGCCAGCGTGTTGCGTGGTGGGCAATGTCTTACCAGCTACGACAAAAATTGTTTACCGAATAATCAAGTCTTTGACGAAGTGCGCTACTTCACCCCCGGCAACGCCCCCTGTGTGGTAGAGATTGCGGGGGTGCGTTGTGGCATCAATATTTGTGAAGATGTCTGGCAAGAAAGCCCGGTTGCCGCTGCCAAAGCCGCCGGAGCCGAATTACTATTGGTCTTAAATGCCTCACCCTTGCATTTAGGCAAGGTAGAACAAAGGCAAAACGTTTTAAGCAAACAGGTAAAACAACTTGGTCTACCCGCCGTTTACGTTAACCTCGTTGGTGGGCAAGATGAATTAGTCTTTGATGGCGCGTCGTTCGCCTTGAACAAAGCCGGAGAAGTCACGGTACGTCTGCCGCAATTTAGCGAAGAATTACGTTTGGTTGATTACGCTAACCATGATGTACAAAGCGGCGCGATTGCCCCGCTGTTAAGCGAAGAAGCTGAAGCCTATCAAGCACTGGTCTTGGGGGTGCGCGATTACATTGGTAAAAACGGCTTCCCCGGCGTAATTATTGGTTTATCTGGTGGCATTGATTCGGCCTTAACCCTCTGTGTCGCGGTCGACGCGCTGGGGGCAGAGAAAGTCCGGGCAGTGATGATGCCCTCGCCCTATACAGCGCAAATGAGTTTAGATGATTCGCGCCAGATGATTGAAACCCTGGGTGTACGTTATGAAGAAATCGCGATTGCCCCGGCAATGGCGGTGTACACCGAGATGTTAGCCAAAGAATTTGCTGGGTTGCCCTTAGATACCACCGAAGAAAATTTACAAGCGCGGATTCGCGGCAACATTTTGATGGCCTTGTCCAATAAAACCGGAGCCTTGGTCTTAACCACGGGGAATAAATCGGAAATGGCGGTGGGCTATTGCACCCTGTATGGTGATATGGCAGGTGGCTTTGCGGTTATTAAAGATGTGTATAAAACCTTGGTTTATCGCATTTCGCGCTATCGCAATACCTTGGCGACGACTCCAGTGATTCCTGAAAATATCATCGTGCGCCCCCCCTCTGCTGAATTGCGCCCTGACCAAACCGACCAAGATTCTTTGCCGCCGTATGAAATTCTGGATGCCATCGTTGCCGCGTATATGGAAAACGATCAAAGCCCACAGGCAATCATTGCCCAAGGCTTGCCCGAAGCCGATGTACGGCGTGTTGTGCGTCTTTTGCGTATCGCCGAATACAAACGCCGCCAAGCTCCTGTGGGAATTCGCATTACCCCGCGTGGCTTCGGCAAAGATTGGCGGTATCCTATTACTAATCGCTTTCGCGATACCTTCTGATTTCCACTGAGGAGCAATAAGCTATGAAAAAAATCGAAGCCATCATCAAACCATTCAAGTTGGACGAAGTGCGCGAAGCCTTATCCGAAATCGGTGTTACTGGTTTGACTGTGACCGAAGTTAAAGGCTTTGGACGGCAAAAAGGTCATACCGAGCTATATCGTGGCGCAGAATATGTAGTCGATTTTCTGCCCAAAATTCGTTTAGAAGTGGTGGTCTCTAACGAACAAGTTGATCCCGCTATCGAAGCCATCATCAAAGCGGCTCGGACAGGCAAGATTGGCGACGGCAAAATCTTCGTCATGCCAGTTGAGCAAGTCGTGCGTATCCGCACCGGCGAAACCAACGAATCTGCCATCTAAGGCAAGCCAAAACCACAAAACCCGCCAATGGCTAGATGCTGTTGGCGGGTTTTTGTTTCACCGATTTGCTTTAGCCCAACTAGGCGGCGGTTTTCACCACTTTCTGGCCACGGGTCAGGCGGCAGTAGAAAACTACGCTACCAAAGAAAACGATACTCAGAACAGATTCAGCCATCGCCAGCGTTTGGCTCAGGCCATGTTCTGACGTAGCACGCACTAAGCCTTCCATCACATAAAACAGAATGAATAAGGATGACCATTGGTAGGTGTAACGCTTGCCACGCAAAATGCCGAACAGCGGTAAGAGCAAGAAAAAGGATTTGAACACCAGAGCTGAACCGCCGGGACGCAAGGGGGCAAGCCATAGCTCCCACGCTAAACATAAAAAAATCAAGGCGATAAGGCTGGTGCTGGCAATAAATTGTAGGGTGCGTGGCTTCATGATTGGCTCAGTTGTAGGGCGGTAAGGGCAAGGCGGCGGCCTTGCACGAAGGCAAGGCGAATTTCGGCCGCGCTGAGTTCATGGTCTCCGGTGTGTCCGGCAACATGCGATACGCCATATGGTGTGCCACCGCTGCTGGTATGGCTAAGTTCTGGCTCAGAATAAGGCAAGCCGAGTAAGACCATGCCATGATGGAATAAAGGCAACATCATTGATAACAAGGTCGTTTCGTTGCCTCCATGTTGGCTACCGCTGGAGGTGAATACACAGGCTGGTTTGCCTTGTAATTCGCCATTTAACCAAGTGCTAATTGTGCCATCCCAAAAATACTTCATTGGGGCAGCCATATTGCCAAAACGGGTGGGGCTACCTAAAGCGAGGCCGCTACATTCCTGTAGATCAGCAAGCTCGACATAGGGCGCACCCCGACTTGG
The DNA here is from genome assembly GCA_964578025.1 of uncultured Rhodocyclaceae bacterium. Taxonomy (GTDB): domain Bacteria; phylum Pseudomonadota; class Gammaproteobacteria; order Burkholderiales; family Rhodocyclaceae; genus CAZOBT01. The sequence goes on from CAZOBT010000021.1 coordinate 7,586, forward strand.
TATGGCAGGTTCGCTCGCTTCGCAAACAGTAGATACTTTGGGTACGGTACGCAAACGGGCTTGCACCCCAGTAACGGATTCAACGCCTTTGGCAATTTGTCGCGCCAAGGCTGCCGTTGAGCCTTTTTGGCTGTAGTAAAGGATCAGAATATCTTTCATGGTGCGCTATTATAGCCAGCCATGAACCTCGATTCTCTAATCTCCCATTTCTCCCGTCTGCTTACGCTTGTCCCCAAACAAATCTGGCCGCACTTGCGCCACGGTTTTTACCTCACACGCTTGCTAGTACAAGGTTTTGGGCAAGAAAACTTAGCGCAAGTCGCAGCAGCCTTAGCCTTTACCACCCTCCTTGCCCTTGTTCCCTTGGCAACCGTCTTTTTAAGCTTGGCTTCGGTGTTGCCAATTTTTGGCAGTTCGCTAGCGAAACTCGATGTGAGCTTAATTGCACAGTTTATGCCAATGCGTTCTGGCGAGACGATTTCTGGGCATGTGTTACGGTTTGCCAGTAAAGCCCGACAATTAACACCAATTGGGATTGTCCTATTGGCGTTTACTGGGTTTTTGTTGTTGCACACCATTGAACGGGTGTTTAACCATATTTGGGGCGTGAATTGCCAACGGCGGTTATGGCAGCGTTTGCTCATTTACTTTACGGGAATCACCGCCGTGCCTTTACTGTTTGGCATGGTGGCGGCGTTTCTTTCGTATGCCGTTACCCTGTCTTTTGGTTTCTTCAGCGAAGCCCAAGGCATGCAGCCATTTTTCTTAAAACTCAGCGGCTTATTGGTACTAGCCGCCTTTTTAAGTTTCTTGTACTACGCCATGCCCAGCACCAAGGTTCGCCCTTACGATGCCTGTCTTGGGGCATTGTTGGCGACCTTGGCCTTTGCCTTGGTGCAATATGGTTTTCAGCTGTATCTGGTTAAAGTCCCGTTGTATTCCACCATTTACGGGGCGTTTGCCAGCGTGCCGATTTTTTTACTCTGGCTGCATTTGTCTTGGACAGTGGTGCTACTTGGAGCCTTGCTGGTAGCGTTATTGCCCGGCTTTCGGCAAACCCTACACAACAATGCCATCAGCTTTTCAACCATGCACTCAATTCAGCGGTCAAAAAGGCTTGGTTTAAAGCATCGTCACTTTGATTAACAAACTCTTTGAGCTTATCAATCTGCAAAAAACCAGTATTACTAAATTCGGTTTGAATTTTCTTTAAGAAATTAAACGGGGTTTTCTGATTTGAAATCCCAAGGAATAAGAAATACACGCCGTCCTGCCGGGCTTGGCTGGCGCGTAAAACCGCTTGGGTGCGTTTTTCGTCAAAGTTTTCGCCATCGGTAACAAAAATGACTAAGGAGCGGCGGTGCGCTAAGGCTTGCTGGCGGCGGGGTTTTGCCCCAAATAAACGCGCCAAGAAACCGGGTTGCTCCACGGGGGGGGCAATCCAGCCAAAGGTTTGCAAGGCCATTTCCAAAGCAAATGAATAATCCGTGCCGCCCCCCCAACCGGGAACGCGCCCAATCACCCGTTTTTCTAAAAAATCGCTGTAGTTACTGGCATCAACCTGCCCGACATGAGTCACAGCGGTTTCACCATTACTAAAGGTGATTACGTCTAAACGTTGGTCGGGGTCAAAAGTCAGCCCCCACGGAATCAAACGTGCTAACAAAGTGCTGGTAATCCCCGCACGATGTTCATCTTCAAACGAACCCGAAACATCCAAGACAAAGGCCAACTCCACCGCTGGTGGGGTGTTAATCCCGGCTTTGTCTAAGCAAAGTTTGAGAGAGGCTTGGGCTTTTTCTAAGTTAAGTTGCAGAGCCATGAGCATTTCCTTGGTGGTTGCGTTGGTTGTTTTGGTGGGTAGGGTTGTTATAAGCAAGGGCAGACAACACTTGCCCAACTTGCTGGCTGATTAAAAAGCGTTGCGTTGCTTCAATATTGGCGGGCAAATGCTGCATGGTTTGTTGTAGGGCGGGCAGCTGTTGCAAGATAGCGTCTTGAATTTGCGGAATTAAAGCCAACAGAGAACGTTCTTCTTGCGCCACATACAGTTGCTGTTGCTGCAACAAGGCCATGCTGTGCTGCAAGGCCAAACGCCGCCCATCGAGGATGTCGCGGATCGCAAGCTGCTCCTGCGGAGTAACATGCAAACCCGCACTCAAACCCGCATACAAATAATCCAGCACACAAAGCCAACTGGCGCACGCCTGTTCCAATTCGCCAATCTCTCCTTGCCGTTGTTGCAAGCGAGCGAGCCGCGCTAAAGCGTGTTGCACACCCTCTTGCAAAAGTTGCGTAAGTTGCGTGATTTCCGGCTGCTGTTTCGCCCATAACTGCGCTGGGTGCGCCGCCCGGAAGAAGCGTGGCGGGTGCAGCAATGCCTGTAATAGCGTTTCGAGCAACTGCTGTAAGCGATACATATGCCGAGGCAAGTCCCCCAAGCCCGTCAAGCCTTTATGCTGACTCGTATTACTTGTATTACTCGTTGTACTCGTCGGCTGTTGCCCCAGCTCGCCACCGAGCAACTGACTCACCTGAGTTTGCACCCCCTGCGCCAACCCTAGCCAATCTGCCAGTTGCCAATGTGGCGGCGTTAAGCCCTGCAACATCCCATGCGCCCGCATTGCCACTGCTGGCGACACCTCAGGAAACAGCCCTTGAAACGCCGCCAAACTTGGCAAATCCAATAAACGGCTCTCGCCGGGTAAGCGGCTAGGGCTAGGGTTAGGACTGCTGATGCTGGGGCTAGGACTGGCATGGTCAAGCACGCTTGCCAGCCCCATACCGCTGGCAGAGCCAATCACCGTGGGCTTCCATGCCGAGTTAGTCATAAAAAGCGAGTCATAGACATAAAAGCGCAAAAACCAGAAGGGCTGACAATTACGAAAAATGCCCTAAGACTTGGTTAAAGTCGCTGTTAAAGCCAACGCCAACCGCGACAAAATTTGCACCGTTGCTGTCGATCATAATCGACCCCATTTGCACCCCAATAAACTCACCAAACTGGCTGGATAGCCCCGCCTCTAACAAGGTACAACCTTGGCTGTTTTCAATGCTGACCTTGGCATTTTTCACATCACGAAAATGCTGTGTTCCGCTTTGCGGGTGAATCATGGCGACTAAGGGAATTTCGATGACCCCATGCGCGGGCGGGGTGAGTTTGCTGGGGTCGATGTCAATCCATTCGTCAATCTCTAATTGGTCGCCATCAGTCGCATCAGGGCTATGTTTTAACGCCCCACCATGCACCGCAAAGCTGCCATCGGCGGCCTTAACCAGCGTCCCAACCTCTTGCGTCCCAACCCGCCGTTTCACATTGTAGGTCGACAAAATATCGTCAAAACTCGAAGCCTTCGCCCCATAGCCGGTATTCACACACACCAGCGCGTGCAAATCAATATCGCTCTTCCCATCCCACGACAAACGCACTTTAAACCGCTCCCCCTTATTCAAATTCAACGCCAATTTCGGGGCGTTATCACCGGGCTTACTTAAATTCAAGGTCAATGCACTCATTTTGGTCTACTTTCAATTAAGTTAATACTGACGTTGTTAGTGGAAGGTTTTTAAGTTTGGTCTGTAATTTCTTGGTTACTATTAGATAATAAACACAAAGATGCGTACTCCATCATCTTTTCGTTGTCGATCATCCCAAGTACGTGCAAATCTGCTGCTGTCTCATACACAGCCGCTAAGATTTCACTTTTTGCGTTAATTTCCATGAGTGGTTTCAGCTAATATCTCGCCCGGCTGCAAGCGTTTGCCTAACTCCAACATGGCTTGGCGGGCGGTGGCGAAGTGGTGGCGGGCTTCGGCGAATTTGGCTTGGTTACTGGCTTTCGCCGCATCGGCGAGTTCTTGCAGGCGGGCAGTCTCGGCGACGATTTGTTGCAGTTGCTGGGCTTGGGCGAGGCGATTGTCACCCGGTGCATGGGCAGCGTTGAGTACCACGTCTTGCATTAAGGTTTGCCGTACCGCCGCCAAATTTTGCTCTAACGCCGCCCCTTGCGCTGCGAGGCGTTGCACATCTTGCGTCATCCGCGCCCCATGAATGGTGAGCAGGGTCATTTTGATGCTGGCGAAACGGGCATTGGTGGTCGTTGCTAACTCTTGCAAGGTTGCCACGGCGGCATGTTGCAGTTGCCGAATCAATAATTGATCCGCAGGCAAACGGCTCAACGTGCCTTCCAAGGCCAAGGCGCGGCTTTCTAAGGCTTGCAATTTGTCATGCCATTCATGCGTCAAGAAGCTATCGCTGGCATTGCAAGCGTTGGCGGCAAGTAAATACTGACTTTCTTGCTTTGCCTTGTCCAATAAGAAAGTTAAAAACAAAGAGTGCGCGGCAAAATCTAAAAAGCGGTCGCGGTAATGCGCTTTTAGGCTTTCTAACTGGCGCAGTTCCTCTGCCAAACGGCTTTGTTCACGCCGTAACTCTTGCTCCATCCCCGCTACCAGTTGCGACAGCTTTTGCGATTTACCACTGAGCACACGGCAAGTTTCTTCATAGACGCGCAGGGCGGCGGCTTGCCGCCCTTTTTTGCTTAATAAACTCCCCAGCTTTTCACCCAAGGTCGGCTTGGCATCCAAAATCCGTGCCGCTAACGCGGGTAAATCTTCGGCATCAACAGCGGTTTTCAGTTCGTGCACCAGCTTGAACAAACGCGGGGCATCCGCATGTTCAATGCGCGTTAAAAAACTATCTAAGACACGATGCAGGTTTTGTTCAGCGTCTAAGCCAAAACTACTGATGTCTGCCAACGGTAAATTCGCCATATCCACCGCTGCCACTTGCGCCGTAATCTCAGCCAGTTGTTGCGCACTCAACACCGCCGGAAAGTTGATGGGCAAGGCCGGAGCGTGCCACAGAGGAAGCGGCTGACTTGGCTCTGTACTTGTCGGCGTACTTGCCACAATAGCCGGAACACGCTCCGGCGGGCGGAAGGTAGTCACCATCTTAGTAATTAAATTGACCTAGCTAATTTAGTCGCTAATTTGTCAACTAAGCCGCTTCACTGGTGTCGGTTTTACTGCCCTTGAAGAAGGCTTTGACCCCCAACACAGCAAAGATAACCGAGATAAAACCTGCCACTTTGTATACCAAATGTGTGTAATCACCCAGATAAATATCATGTACACGCGCCATGTAATTTTCTAGGATCGGATCAGTAATCATCATTTCTGCCCCAACCCAGCCTAATAAGCCTGCGCCCAGCCAGATAATGACAGGAAAGCGATCCATTAACTGCATAATGCCTTGCGCCCCATAAATAATGACAGGGATACTCAACACAATCCCGACAATGGCATATACCGTACTATGCTCTCCGGCACTTTGTGCCGCCCCAACCACGGCTAAGACATTATCCAAAGACATCATAAAGTCAGCGACGATGATGGTTTTTACCGCATCAGAAATCCGTGCCGCTTGTCCCACATGATGTTCTTCATCACTATCCATCAATAATTTATAGCCAATGTAGAGTAGGTAAGCCCCGGCAAAAAATTTCACATAGCTTAAGCCCATCAAATAGCCTGCAAACACCAAGAGAATAGCGCGTAGACCAATTGCCCCTGCGGTGCCAAGAAATACGGCACGCTTACGCATATCGGCAGGTAAGGCAGCACAGGCCAAAGCAATCACAATCGCGTTATCAACCCCCAACATGATGTCGATACCAACAATTTTTAAAATTGCCGCCCAATCAATATGCTGTAAAAAATCCATAAAAAATCCTTTAGCTTATAAAAACAACAAAGCGGCATTCTAGCCAAGTCAACGCTGGGGTAAAGGAATTTATGCCCCGATCAGCAAGGCGAAAGCAAACAAGACAAAGGCTACCCCAAAAAATAAATCACGCCATCGTGCATGATTGGCATCTTCCAGATAAGGGCGTAAGTGGCTAGCGAGACTGCCATACATCAGCATGATGACGACATCGGTTATCACCATTGTTACGCCCATTACGCTGTATTGCAGCCATAAAGGTGAATTGGGGCGAATAAATTGCGGCACAAACGCTGCCATAAAAATCAGGGACTTCGGATTAACCAGATTAACGCAAAACCCCTGCCAAATTGGATGCAAGGTCGGATGCGAGCTATTGTGCTGAGTCATGTTTTGGGTAACTTTCTGCGATGAATTGGTAGGGCGAGTTGGGCGATAACACACACCTTGCACAATCTGACTTAATCCTAAATACGCCAAATACGCCGCCCCACCTTGACGTAACCACAACAAGGCATCTTGATGTTGAGCTTGAATAAAGTCCGTCCCCAACGCCACCAGCGATAATTCAACGATTAAGGCCAATTGCAGCCCTAAAATCACGCGCCATACCAAACGCATTCCTTGCGACAACCCGGCATTGACCGTCGCCAACGCCCCCATACCCGGCGATAAAGAAAGCAAGAATGTGGCAAGAAAAAAAGCCAACCAAATAGGAAAAGACATGGTGATGCAGGCATTAACGCCTGTGTTGTGATTACCCAATCAATTTTTCCAGAGAAAGTCGCCTGCCAACAGTTAAAATCGACGTTTCTGCTTATTTTTTGTGGAGCTTTCCATGCCTCAATACCGTTCCCATACCTCAACTCATGGTCGCAATATGGCTGGTGCGCGTGCTTTATGGCGTGCAACAGGCATGAAGGATGGCGATTTCGGCAAGCCAATTATTGCCGTGGTGAATTCCTTTACCCAATTTGTTCCCGGTCATGTGCACTTGAAGGATATGGGGCAACTGGTCGCCCGTGAGATTGAAGCAGCGGGTGGGATTGCCAAAGAATTTAATACCATCGCCATTGATGATGGCATTGCGATGGGTCATGGCGGCATGTTGTATAGCTTGCCCAGCCGCGATTTGATTGCCGATTCCGTGGAATACATGGCAAATGCGCATTGTGCCGATGCTTTAGTGTGTATTTCTAACTGCGACAAAATCACCCCCGGGATGTTGATGGCGGCAATGCGCTTGAACATCCCCGCGATCTTCGTTTCGGGTGGCCCAATGGAAGCGGGGAAAGTGCAGTGGGAAGGCAAAGTCATTGCGGTTGATTTGATTGATGCGATGATTAAGGCAGGGGATCGCAATGTTTCCGATAAAGATGTCGAAAACTTTGAACGTTCCGCCTGCCCCACCTGCGGTTCATGTTCTGGCATGTTCACCGCCAACTCCATGAACTGCCTCACCGAAGCTTTAGGTTTGTCCTTGCCCGGTAATGGCACGATTGTCGCTACCCATGCTGATCGTAAAGAGCTATTCCTCCGCGCTGGGCGTTCGATTGTGGAACTCGCCAAACGCTATTACGAGCAGAACGATGCCTCCGTTTTGCCTCGTTCGATTGCCACGAAAGCTGCGTTTGAAAACGCAATGGCCTTAGATGTGTCAATGGGTGGTTCAACCAATACCGTGTTGCACATTTTGGCGGCGGCGCAAGAAGCCGGGGTTGATTTTACGATGGCGGATATTGATGCCATTTCGCGCAACGTGCCTTGTTTATGCAAGGTTGCCCCTGCCACGCAGAAATACCATATTGAAGATGTACACCGCGCCGGTGGCATTATGGGGATTTTGGCGGAATTGGATCGTGCTGGCTGTATTCAACGCGACGTACCAACGGTACATGCACCAACCTTAGGCGCGGCAATTGATACCTATGACATCACCACGACGCAAGACCCCGCCGTGTTGGATTTCTTCAAGGCTGCCCCCGGTGGTGTACCAACACAAGTCGCATTCTCACAAAGTCGCCGTTATCCCGAATTAGACAGCGACCGTGACCAAGGCTGTATCCGGCGCAAAGAAGCCGCCTATTCCTTAGACGGTGGCTTGGCAGTGCTGTATGGCAATATCGCGGAAAAGGGCTGTATCGTAAAAACCGCTGGGGTCGATGAATCGATCTGGAAATTCACCGGCAAGGCCAAGGTTTACGAAAGCCAAGATGAGGCGGTTGAGGCCATTTTGGGTGAGAAAGTTGGTAAAGGTGATGTGGTGATCATCCGTTACGAAGGCCCTCAAGGTGGCCCCGGGATGCAAGAAATGCTTTATCCCACTAGCTATTTAAAATCGATGGGTTTAGGCAAGGATTGCGCCCTGCTCACCGACGGACGCTTCTCTGGCGGTACATCCGGCTTGTCGATTGGTCATGCCTCGCCCGAAGCTGCGAATGGTGGGGCGATTGGCTTAGTGGAAGATGGCGATACCATCATCATCGACATCCCCAACCGGAGCATTAACCTCGACATCAGCCCCGAAGCCCTCGCTGCCCGTCGCGCAGCAATGGAAGCGAAAGGCGAGCAAGCTTGGAAGCCAGTCAACCGCCAACGTGTCGTGTCCGCCGCCTTGCAAGCCTACGCCTTATTCGCCACCTCCGCCGATCGTGGCGCGGTGCGTGATTTAAGCCAAGCCAAACGGGCATAAGCTATCTATATGTAATCTCGCCGTAAGCACACCACAGTAAGCTCCTATGCTTGCTAATAAGGGAAGATAAGTTTTCATGACTTGTCTTCCTTTTGTGAACACCAGAAAGTCTCTGAGCAAGTGTTGAAACAACCCAAGCAGATTCTGGCAAAACGTGCCGTTATAAAACAAAAACGGGAAGGAATGCCATCATGGCACGCCTTCCCGTTTTTTATAGACCAAATTAAAAAACAAGCCATATAGTCTATTGAACATAGCTTATTGCTTGTTAGACCAAATGCTGCCTAATAAGTACGCCTAAGCAAAAACAACACGCAACAATTGCCTATAACGCCGCCGGGTTGTGTGCTTGCGCCAAGTATTCCTTGGAGTTCATTTCGGTGAGGCGGCTGACGGTGCGGAAGAATTCGCTGGCTTGTGTGCCTTCCACATACAGCTGTTCCGCCGCACAGTCTGCCGTAATAATCAGCTTGACTTTGCAGTCATAAAACACATCAACCAACCATGTAAACCGCCGCGCTTCGGAGGCTTGGTGTTGCGTCATCTGCGGCACATGCGAGAGCAAAACGGTGTGGTAAGTGCGGGCGATTTCCAGATAGTCGTTTTGCGAACGAGGGCCGCCGCATAGTGTGGCGAAATCGAACCAGATCACCCCGCCATGCCCTTGGCGCACGGTTGGGACGTCGCGCCCGAGGATGTTCAATTCGCCGCCGTGCTTGCCATCTTCTCCGGCGACTAAACGGAAGTAATCCAGCATTTTCTTTTCTGCCTGTGCATCGGCAGGCGCGTGGTAAATCTCGACTTGTTCTAAGGCGCGTAAGCGGTAATCAATCCCGGCTTCGACTTCAATCGTATCGAGCTTGGCTTGGATTAA
>CAZOBT010000022.1:0-1129 GCA_964578025.1 uncultured Rhodocyclaceae bacterium
TTCATCCCATCCAAAATCGCCTGTACGGCCTCGGGCGTAGAACGAGCGACATCGGTATCTTCAATCCGCAAAATAAATTGCCCACCATGATGGCGAGCGTAAGCCCAAGAAAACAAGGCCGTGCGAGCCCCCCCAATATGTAAATACCCCGTCGGGCTAGGTGCAAAGCGAGTACGAACCGTCATGATGTAGCTTCCAAAAACGAAAAACCGAGCATTTTACCGGAGGGGACGGGGTAAATCTTGATTTAGCCTATTTGATGTGTAAAACTACACACAAAAGGAGGCCAAATTGGATTCATCAAAGTTAATTAAATTGATAGAGGAGGATGGTTGGTATCAAGTGAGAGTACGCGGTAGTCATCACCACTTTCGCCACCCGAACAAATCTGGGCTAGTGACCATCCCACACCCCAAAAAAGATTTACCAATTGGAACAGTAAAAAGCATTCTCAAACAAGCTGGGCTGTAAACACAGCAAGGCTCTTATTTAATGAGATCAAAAAATACTGGCAATACACAAGACTAAAGAGAAGAGGCAAATATGAAGTTACCTGTGGCGATTCATAAAGATGAGGGAAGTGTATTTGGCGTAACGGTGCCAGATGTTCCCGGTTGCTTTTCGTATGGTGAGAGCGTTGAGGAAGCTATACAAAATGTCGAAGAGGCGTTACGGTCGCACTTAGAAATTCTGGTGGAAGATGGCGAAACGGTTGAAATCACGCCGTCTAGCATTCAGGCATTACAAGCGGATGCAGACTATGCGGGAGCGGTTTGGGCATTGGTGGATGTGGATTTGTCATGGATTGACCCAACACCAGAACGAGTCAATATCAGCCTACCCCGCTATGTGCTGCGTCGTATTGATGAATACACGAAACAGCACCACGAAACCCGGAGCGGTTTTCTCGCTCGTGTTGCCATGAATGCCTTAGGGCATTAAACCAAATTGTTGCAGCTTCAATTCAAGCGCAAAGGGCAGCGAAACGGCAGCCCCTTAAGGTAATGCTCTTTCATTTTTAGACCAAATTAAAAAACACCAAATAAACCTTATAGAAGTTGTTTTTTACCAAATAGACCAAATGATCTATGGCGGTAGTGCCATCAGTAGCGGCAAGCTGGGTGTTTCT
>CAZOBT010000022.1:1229-4086 GCA_964578025.1 uncultured Rhodocyclaceae bacterium
TAACTGGGAGTGCTTTAATTGAAGCCTCGGCGGGGACGGGGAAGACGTGGGCGATTTGTGGTTTGGTGTTGCGTTTATTGGTTGAAAAAGCCTTACCCATCAATGGGATTTTGGTCGTCACATTTACCAACGCCGCCACCGCTGAACTGAAAGAGCGGATTCGGGCGCGTTTAGTTGAAGTCTTAGATTGCCTCGCACAGCCGGAATTAGCCCAAGGCGGTGATCCATTTCCGGGGCAATTGTTGGCGCGATTTCGCCAACTAGCCATTAGCGATGCGCAGATACGTGAACGTTTACAAATGGCCTTAACCGGGTTTGATGAGGCGGCGATTTTTACCATTCATGGTTTTTGCCAACGCGCCCTTGCCGATACGCCTTTCGCGGCGGGGCAGCCATTTCGCCAAGAAATTGTCGAACAAAAAGAATTATGCGAAGAAGTTGGCAATGATTTTTGGCGGCGTGAAATTGCCTTTGGCAAATTACCCACAGATTTAGCCGCTTGGGTTGCCAATGGGGAATTACGGCCTGAGCATTTTCATACCTTATTAGGCCGCCATCTTGGGCATCCGTTGACCGAGATTCGCTGGCCGAAGGAAACGACGCAGGAAGAAGTTGATTTAACCAGCACCTTTCTTGCCGCCAAAGCCGAATGGGAGGCGCACAGCCATGAGATTTTGGAGATTTTGCTGGCGGCATTGCCGAATTTACATAAAGCCACTTTTTCAGCAGAGAAAATCCGCCAAGGCTGCGAGGAGTTAGCGCGCTATTTTGCCCAAACCAATCCCTTGCAAACCTTAGACAAGATGGCTAGTAACCTAGGGCAAACGCGATTAGCCCAAAAAACCGGCAAGAATAAAACGCCGCCTAGCCATGCGTTTTTTGTGGCATTGGATGCGGTGCTATTGGCACAAGAAGCGACCTTGGCACGCTTACAACAAGAAACATGGGGAATTTTGCAAAAGGCCGTGGCATGGGGCTTGCCCGAAATTCGGCGGCGCAAGCGGGAGCGGCGGCAATTGTCATTTGATGATTTGCTCTTTAATTTGCACCAAGCCCTGCATGGCATGTATGGCAGCAGCTTTGCCCACACCCTACGCCAACGTTATCCCGCTGCTTTGATTGACGAGTTCCAAGATACTGATCCGCTGCAATTTGCAATTTTTAAGGCGATTTATGCCGGGCAAAGCGAGCCGTGGTTATTGGTCGGCGACCCCAAACAAGCCATTTATAGCTTCCGCCAAGCCGATTTACATACCTATTTGCTGGCGCGGGGCGAAACCAAAACGCATTATTCTTTACAAAAAAACCAACGCTCCTCACCTGAGCTAATTACCGCAGTGAATGCTTTATTTGCGGCACAAAGTCAGCCGTTTATGTTGCCGGATTTGCATTTCATTCCTGCCGAATTGGGGGAAAAACCTCGGCAAAAATTTGTTGATCTGAGTAGCGAAGCTCGCGCACCGTTGCAATGTTGGCAATTACCGAGCACCGAAGACAGCCACCTCAGCAAACGCGAGGCAATTGCACAAGCGGCGGCTACCACAGCGGCAGAAATTGCCCGTTTATTGACCGCCGCCCACGCTGGGGAAATTTTGCTTGGCGACAATCCGCCGCGTCCTTTACATGCCAGTGATATTGCTGTCTTGGTACGCACCCATGAGCAAGGGCGGCAGATTAAAGCGGCCTTGGCAGGTTACGGCATTATGGCGGCAGAATTGGCACAGGCCAGCGTGTTTGCTAGCCACGAAGCGGCAGCGTTGCAACGGGTCTTATATGCCATGCTGGAGCCAACGCGCCCCGAACGCTTACGCGCCGCTTTAAGCACCGAATTTTTTGGCTGGGACAGTAGCAAGATTTTGGCCTTACACGACGATGAAACGGCCTTGGCGCATTGGATTGCCATGTTTCATCTCTGGCATGAACGCTGGCAAAAGCGCGGGATTATTCATGCCCTTGGGGCGTTGCAAAATAGCGAAAATGTCCCGGCGCGTTTATTGGCCTTACCCGAAGGCGAACGCCGTTTAACGAATTTGCGGCATTTGGGCGAATTGTTGCATCACGCCGAACACGAACACCATAGCCCAGAAGCCTTATTACTCTGGTTTATGGCGCAATGTAACGACCCAGAGCAGGGCGAAGTAGCGCAATTGCGTTTGGAATCCGATCAGCAACTGGTGAGTATTGTCACCATTCATAAATCCAAGGGCTTGGAATATGCGATTACCTTTTGCCCCTTTATTTGGGAATGGGTACGCCGCCCTGTCCCGCATGGTGGATTGCCGTGTGTGCAATATCACGATGCCGATGGCAAGGCGGTTTTGGATTACAACACCGACGATGTGGCAGCCAACGCCAAGGCCGAAGCCGAACGCGCCGCCGAACTCTTACGCTTGTTATATGTGGCCTTAACCCGTGCTGAACATCGGGCGTATGTGATTTGTGGCCCTTACCATGTCGCAAGTGGGCGCGGCGTGAGTGATAAAGAAAGCCGCCGGGCGTTATTAAATTGGCTGGTTGCTGGGGAAGGCATTACCCCAGAACAATGGTTAGCAGGCGACACCGCACAAAGCCAGATTCTGCACGCTTGGCAAGCCCTTGCCACGACGGCGAAAACGGTAATTTCTCTCACGCCGTTACCCAGCTTAGAAATCGCCCCACTCCATGACCGCAACGCCCCACCACACTTTCAGGCCAGCCGCTTTTCCCGCCAGCTACAGGTAAGCTGGCGGATGGAAAGCTTTTCCAGCTTGATGCGTGGCGCGGTACATGATGCGTATAACAGCCAGGGTAGTCATGACAAATACGATAGCGACGATAGCCATGACAAACATCAGATTGGAGGGGCGCATGAAGGCGG